>CAMNAT010000148.1 GCA_946531785.1 uncultured Oscillospiraceae bacterium | reverse complement strand
GATCTTGAGCTCGAATCCGACCGAGCTCGGCGGATATAAGGAGATATCCTTTGCCATTGAGGGCAAGGGCGCGTATTCGCGGTTGAAATATGAGAGCGGCGTCCATCGCGTCCAGCGTGTGCCGGAGACTGAATCGGGCGGACGCATACACACATCGGCTGTAACGGTGGCTGTGCTGCCCGAGGTCGAGGAGGTCGAGGTCGAGATAAACCGCAACGATCTGCGTATAGATGTATTCCGCGCGGGCGGTCCGGGCGGTCAGTGCGTAAACACAACGGATTCTGCTGTCAGGATAACGCATATACCGACCGGTATAGTTGTTTCGTGTCAGGACGAGAAATCACAGCTGCAGAATAAGGAAAAGGCGATGAAGATACTCCGTTCCAGAATATATGAGGTAATGGAGGAGGAGCGCAACCGCGAGATAGCGGATACGCGTAAGTCGCAGGTCGGCTCGGGAGACCGCAGTGAGAGGATAAGGACATACAACTTCCCGCAGAGCCGGATAACCGACCACAGGATAAACATGACTATATATAAGCTCAGCCAATTCCTTGACGGAGAGCTTGACGAGGTTATCAATGCCTTGATAACGAGTGATCAGGCGGCTAAGCTGTCATCGGGGGATAGTATATAATGGGTATAGAAAACAGTCCGCAGATCGTGATGATCAAGGACACGCTCCGCGAGGTGTTTATGGCGATCCTGAACACCGTAACAGGCGCGTTCGTTTCGTTTTATGACTGGCTGCGCGAGGTGCCGATACCGGCAACTCCGACAATGCTCAGGCTGTTCAGCAACAACAAGGCAAATATGATATTGTTCTTTGTTGTGGTCGGATATGTGCTGTATATAAATATCCGGTCATATGTACTGTTTGCGATGGACAAGCACTATGCCGAGCGGGGAACAGAGCGGATACCGGAGCGGACGCTTTTCACACACATGTGGCGTGGCGGCGCAACGGGCGCGGCGCTTGGAATGATATTAAAGCGTCACAAAACGCAGCATAAAAATTTTGTTATCATAGGAACCATCCTGGTCGCGATCCAGATGCTCCTTTTCAGCTTCGCCTTCGGTTTTTTAGGCTTCTGGACATTCTTGTAAATACAAAGGCTGGTCACATCGTGTGAACAGCCTTTGTATTTATTCTTTTAATCATCAAGCATTACAGCGCCCTGCATACCTGAGGACACCATTTTTGAATAGCGTCTGAGATAGCCTGTCTTTACTCTCGGTTCGTTTGGTACCCAGCCCTTTTTGCGTTCTGCAAGCTCCTCGTCGGTGAGCTTCACATTAAGTATATTCTTGTTTATATCTATCTCAATGATATCTCCATCCTTGATGAACGCGATCGGACCGCCCTCCATAGCCTCCGGCGAAACATGACCTATAGCCGCGCCGCGTGTTGCTCCTGAGAATCTGCCGTCGGTTATGAGCGCTACCTCCTTGTCAAGCCCCATGCCGCAGATGGCTGAGGTCGGGGAGAGCATTTCGCGCATGCCCGGACCGCCCTTAGGACCCTCATAGCGGATAACTACAACATCGCCCGCAACTATCTTGCCGGCATAGATCGCAGCTATTGCATCGTCCTCGCTGTCGAATACTCTTGCCGGTCCTGAATGTACAAGCATTTCCGGCGCGACAGCGCTTCTTTTTACCACCGAGCCGTCGGTCGCAAGGTTGCCCTTGAGTACCGCGATGCCGCCTGTCTTTGAATACGGATCATCCAGCGGACGGATAACGGTGTAGTCCTTTACCTCGTGTCCCTTTATGTTCTCGCCCTGGGTATTGCCGGTAACTGTGATGGTGTCGAGCTTTAAGAGATCTGCCTTTGAAAGCTCGTTCATAACAGCAGTCACGCCGCCTGCGGCATAGAGATCCTGTATATGATGCTCGCCTGCGGGTGCGAGGTGGCAGAGATTAGGTGTCACCGCGCTTATCTCATTCGCATATTCAAGCGTTATCGGGCACTTTGCCTCATGCGCGATAGCCGGAAGATGCAGCATTGAGTTTGTTGAGCAGCCGAGAGCCATATCAACTCTCAGCGCGTTATATAATGAGTCCGGTGTGATTATATCTCGCGGACGGATATTCTTTTCCAGAAGCTCCATTATCTTCATACCGGTCTGCTTTGCAAAACGGATACGCTCGGAATAAACAGCCGGTATCGTACCGTTGCCGGGGAGAGCCATACCCAGGACCTCACAAAGGCAGTTCATTGAGTTAGCTGTGAACATGCCGGAGCATGAGCCGCATGTCGGGCAAGCGGATTCCTCAAGTGCCTTGAGCTCTGCCTCATCGATCGTTCCCGCCTTGAATGCGCCTACGGCCTCAAAGTTGGTGTTGAGGTCACGGTATTTGTTTTTATAGTTGATCGAAAGCATCGGACCGCCAGAGCAGATTATAGCCGGTATATTAAGTCTTGATGCCGCGATGAGCAT
The DNA here is from genome assembly GCA_946531785.1 of uncultured Oscillospiraceae bacterium. Classification (GTDB taxonomy): domain Bacteria; phylum Bacillota; class Clostridia; order UBA1381; family UBA1381; genus Ornithomonoglobus. Next base: position 3,567 of record CAMNAT010000148.1, on the reverse strand, counting down.
ACCCGGAACTATCTTGTCGCAGTTGGGAATGAGAACGAGCGCGTCAAGTCCGTGTGCTATAGCCATTGACTCTATCGAGTCAGCGATAAGCTCGCGTGATGCGAGCGAATATTTCATGCCGACATGTCCCATTGCTATGCCGTCGCATACGCCTATAGCCGGGAACTCCAACGGAGTACCGCCGGCAATGCGAACGCCTGCCTTTACAGCTTCGGCGATCTGCCCGAGATGAACATGACCGGGTACTATATCGTTCTTTGACGATACGACGCCGATAAGAGGTCTTGAGATCTCTTCATCGGTAAGTCCCGCAGCTTTAAAGAGCGAGCGGTGAGGTGTTTTTTCAATACCTTTTTTTACAATATCACTATACATGTTTTGTGTCCTCCACTATATTAAATTTAAAATCTGACAATTTCAAGACAGTCGCCGTATACGACTGCATATGAGCTGTTGCTCAGAAGTATTAGCTTCTTTATTTCGCGCGGCGCTCTGTATGCTGTCTTTTCCTCGTCACGGATGTTGCCGCAGATAATTGTTCTTCCGTTGTTGTATGCTATCGTTGTGCCGTAAACGCTTAAAAAGTCCGGTGTGTTCTCTATCCTGTATGCTTCCATGCTTTTTCCCTTTTTGTCATACATGGCAAGATAGGGGAGATTATGCTCGTTATATGTAAGCACTCTTGTGCCCTTCACATCGTCGTTGGCGGAGTGGGTGATCAACACATCGTCAAAGCGCTGATCATATTGGACATCCCCTCCGGAGGAGAGCTTTGCTATATAATTATCACCGTTGATGCAAATACTCTTTCCGTCTGTGAATATCTCATAGAGCAGAGTGTCCTTTATTTCAACGCCGTTTTTTGGTTCGGTCGAGCGGATGTCGAACAGCATGAGATAAGATGTTACGCTTTCGTCGGTGTTAGAGAGGGCGACCGCGATATGGCGGTTGTCCAGAACCTCGATACCTGTGATATAATTAACGCCTGACGACCAGGAAAAGACCTTCTCACCCTTGCGGTTTATCATCAATACCGCGCCCTTATATGAGGGCTTATCGGTCAGAAGTACAATATCACCCTTTGCTGAGACCTTGCAGTCGCGTATGCTGTTATCAACATCGACGGTATATTGCAGCTTGTCGTCACGATACAGGCTTACCTGTCTGCCGCCCTTTGAAGCGACCGCAAGATATCTGCCTCCGGTATCGGCTACAGGGTTCGAGATCGTGGTCTCGGTCTCCCATCGCGTTTTTCCGTCAGAGCCTATATAGCAGGCATAATTCGATTTTGCGCAGACAATGCCCTTGCCTGACTCCATAAAGGCGGCACTGTCTGCATCAGCAAAAGGGATGACAGTCTTCTTATCTCCGATTCGCTTATATAATGATTTTTTTTCCTCCGGTTTATTATCCTTTTCGGCAGTTCCGTTGACGACGGTTGTCTGATTATCGTTTGCGGCAAGTATACGATCCTGCCCGTCTGCCTTGCCTACGATCTGGAGCTTATCGTAATCTATCCAGTTCCAACCGAATTTATCGAAGATAACCCTCATGTTATCATTGAAATTTCGCTTATACATGCCTATGAAGCCATCCTCTGTCCTGTAGAACTCGAATGCTGCAACGGCTATCGCGCAGACGATCATTGTTACCCATAACGGCTTCAGACTGTACCATATGCCGCCTCGTCTTTTGGGTATCTCCTCCGGCTCGTCATATTCTCTTTCGCGTCTGTATCTATGCATTTCTTCCTCCTGCTGCTGCGGCTCCTCGATCACAGGGGCGGTGGCAGGTGCGGGATCGATGGGCTTACCGCTGAGATCAAGGCAGCCGAGGATCTCTTCTGTGACAGGCTCCGCGTCCTCGGTGTTGTTTGCGAGCAGCTCTTCATCAGGTATATCTGTTACCTTATCGATCTGTCTTGTTTCGCCCATGTCTCCGGTCTCGATCGGTTTTACCACTCTGGTCTGACCCATATCCTCAGCCTCCGGCGTCGGTGCCGACTTCGGTGCGGGAACGGCGATGGTGTCGCCCATATTGATCTCATCAGCAGCGTTTTCTTCCGCGGATGCTTCTTCTTCGGGCTCCGGTTTTTTGCTGCCGTCATAGTATTGTATCAGATCGTTGAGGATATCCTCGCGTTCTTTATCCATTAATAAAATACCTCCTTAAGGCACAGTCCCTTTGCGGGCGCTGTTATTCCCGCTCTTTTTCTGTCGCGGGACTCTATGATTTGAGTTATGTCATCCGGATCGATCCTTCCGCTGCCCACATAAACGAGTGTTCCTGCTATTATCCTTACCATGTTGTACAGGAATCCGTTGCCGGTAACAGCTATGGTTATCCTGTTATCGTTTTGTGTGATATCGAGGCTGTGAATCGTGCGGACAGTCGTTTTTACGGTGAATCCGCTTGCGGCAAAGCCTATAAAATCATGCGTGCCGCAAAAGCCTTCGGCTGCTCGACGCATGGCACCAACATCCAAATGATAACGGTAATGCCATGCATAGCGTAATAAAAACACATCAGGGAATTCTCCGTTATCTATGGTATATATATAGGTCTTACCAACAGCGCTGCGTGCGGCATTGAAATCACCGTCTACAGCTTCGGCGGCAGTGCATATTATGCCGTCGGGAAGAGCAGCATTCAAAGCATAGGGGATACGCTCCGGCGGGATGCTGCTTTCAGTCATAAAGCTTGCGATATAGTTTTTTGCATGCACGCCTGCATCGGTCCTGCCGCAGCCGTATACTATTGTGTCCTCTTTTGTTATTTCCTTTATTGCGCGGAACAGCTCGCCCTGTATCGTAGGTTTTCCCGGCTGTGTCTGCCAGCCGTGGAAGTCTGTGCCGTCAAATTGAAGCGATATTTTTATATTTTTCTTCATATTATACTATTATATCATATAAATCAATAAAATTCAACTTATAATTTCAAATATTCCTAAAAAAACACAAATTGTAGGTGTTACGATCAACATGAATACGTCTATATTGTGAAATCGTGTTTTTTTTCGCGGTCTGCGGCAGCCCTTTCCGTAGCAGCGGGAATCCATTGCGAGCGCAAGCTCCTCGGATCGTCTGAGGACGCTTATAAACAGGGGAACGGTCAACGGGATCACAGCCTTGACCTTTTTTAAGCCCCCGGCATCAAAGCTTGCGCCGCGCGACTTCTGCGCCTTTATTATCTTTTCCGCCTCATCGGCAAGCATCGGGATAAAGCGCAGTGTTATCGAGATCATCATTGCTATATCATCGACGGGAACCTTTATCAGCTTTAGCGGCTTCAGAAGCCGCGCAAAACCGTCCGTCAGATCTATCGGAGGCGTTGTGAGAGTCATAAGCGATGTGCCCGCAACAAGCAGGATAAGCTTTATGGCAAGCCTTGCCGCGGATATCAGTCCTGCATCCGTTATATGGAATATGCTCCATTGCCACAGGGTATTCCCCGGAGTGGTGAAGATCGTTATGACCACCGTGAACAGAATAAACCATCTGAGCGGCCTGAGCCCCTTCAGAACAGGCAGCACTCCTGTTTTAGATATTATGACAGCCGCCACTGTGA
>CAMNAT010000147.1 GCA_946531785.1 uncultured Oscillospiraceae bacterium | reverse complement strand
CCGAGGATAAGACCGGCGGTAAGGGCTTCTGGACAGTTGTTAAAAAGGGCGAGCCGGTGAAATTTTCACTCATTGCTGATAATGCCGGAATGATGCTGCTTTATGATGGTGATCGATGCATAGGAATGTATATCAGCAACAGGATAGATGAAGAGATATCATTTGAAACCGGAACTCACTATATCACAGCGATAGCCGCAAATGAAAATGGAGAGAAGACAACATCTGATACAATGATCGTCTATGTGACAGACGGCGAAAATATAACCGAGATCGGCGATACCTCTTATCCCGGGAAGAGCTATTCATGGCGTGACGGCAGCCGCACATATATATCCGGAAGCGGCAGGATAGACGGAAAAGAGGATAGCTTTGCGTTTGATCCTGAGAAGATAAGCGGGGATTTCTCATACATGGTACGCATAGACGAGATACCAAAGTATGAAAACGGGTCGTTTGCCGGTATCATGGTGCGCGACGGGCTTGATGCTGATTCGCGTATGGTGATGCTCTCCGACACATGGAAAAAGTACGGCGAGAACATCATAGTACCCGTAAGAGCCGAAAAGGGCGGCGAGCTTACAACGGGCTATATGCCGGATAGCGAGGGCAAGGATATCTCCAATGCAAGCAGCTATGACACGAACAAGTTCCCGATGCCTAAATTTATGAAGGTGGAAAGGAAAGGGGATAAGCTCATTCTTTCTGTTTCGGACAGCGGTGTTGATTTTAAGGATAATGCCAGACAGCCGCTTGAGATAGACATAAGCGGCTGGAGCAAAGAACTGTATGTCGGGCTTGCGGTAGACAGTATTGCCGGATATTCAAATGAGGCATCGCCACTTTTGCCGTGGTACACGATAGCGGCATTTACTAAGATAGATGATGATTCCGTTTCGGTCAAGGTGGATTATGACGAGAACGGCGCTATCATAGGCACAAGGACTGAAAAATCGATGCAGACAGCATCAGAAGCAAGCAGAGTATTCATATTTTAAGCTTACAAGGTGCCGATTATCCGGCACCTTGTATAATGGAGAGGGAAATAATGAGATATAAATATATATTTTTTGATCTTGACGGCACGCTGACGGATTCCAAGGAGGGGATAATAAAAAGCGCGCAGTACGCGCTCTCATGCTTTGGGATAGAGGAGAATGACGAGAGCCGTCTAATGCGATTTCTGGGGCCTCCGCTTCTGGTGTCGTTTTCGACATTTTACGGCTTTGATGCTGAAAAGTCGAGGGAGGCTGTTACAAAATACCGCGAGCGGTTTTCAACTGTCGGCATATTTGAAAACGGCGCGTTTGACGGCATATACGATCTGCTACAGGCACTCATAGACAGCGGACACATCCTCGTTGTCGCGACATCAAAGCCGAAGGTGTATGCAGACCGAATACTTGCAAAGTACAGACTGCGCCCGTATTTTAAGCTTGTGAGCGGTGCGGAGCTTGACGGAACAAGAGACAATAAGGATGAGGTCATTGAATACGCCATCGAAAAGCTCGGCTGTGAGCGCAAGGATGTTCTCATGGTCGGAGACCGTATGCACGATATCCTCGGCGCAAAGAAATGCGGCGTAGCATCCTGTGCCGTTCGCTACGGCTATGCCGCTGAAAGCGAGCTTGAAGAATGTGAGCCGGACTATATAGCCGATGATATAGATGCGCTGTATAAAATCCTGATCTGAAATCACATTTCCTTTGATTCTTTCGTACTATAACAATAGCGCAAAAGAATTAAAGGAGTGATTTTTATGGATAACAATGTCCTGACCGCGTTTTTGCTGACGCTGTGCGCGGGACTTGCGACCTGTGTCGGCGGGGTGATATCGCTGTTCACAAAACGCACAAATACAAGGTTTCTTTCTGCGTCTCTCGGCTTTTCGGCGGGAGTTATGATATACATATCCTTTGTTGAAATGTTCCCGAAGGCGCAGGAGTATCTCATGGCAAGCTTTGGCGAAAGGGGCGGCACATGGGCTGTCTGCGCGGCATTTTTCGGCGGTATGGTGCTCATTATGCTCATTGATAATCTTATACCGTCGCCGGAGAGTGATCTTACGGCGATCAAGGCAGGGAAGCATGATGCAAAGCTGCAGAGGATGGGACTGCTCATGGCGCTTGCGATCGGCATACACAATTTTCCAGAGGGACTTGCGACCTTTACCTCAACGCTTGATAATATTAAGCTCGGTGTTACCATAGCTGTTGCTATCGCAATACACAATATTCCCGAGGGCATAGTGACCGCGGTGCCCGTATATTTCGCAACAGGCAGCCGCAAGAGGGCTTTCTGGATGTCGATGCTCTCAGGACTCACCGAGCCGCTTGGGGCGGTAGTTGGGTATCTGATCCTGCGCCCGTTCCTGAGCGGAACGGTCTATGGCATCATATTTGCCGCTATTGCCGGAATGATGATCTATGTATCGGTCGAGGAGCTGATACCAATGGCGCGCGAATACGATAAGGGCAACACTATGATATTCGGCTGCATAGCCGGAATGACGATAATGGCAGTCAGCCTGATACTTTTTATGTGACCAAAACAGAGCTGCTCTTTTAATGCAGCTCTGTTTGTTTTGCTAAAATTTCCTGCTATGTATCAAAAAATCCTTGAATTAGCTGTAAGGCTGTGATATAATTCAATATCGATAGGCTGATGCGAGCTGCTTTCAGCAGCCAGCGGATAATTGTAAAGGAGAGTTAAAATGGTAGAGAAAATAAACGATAATACGATCAAGGTATCGGGCAGGATAGATTCCACCAATGCGAAGCAGTTTGAGGATGAATTGCTTGCGGCGGTGGCGGCTTCGGATGTTACGATCGATGCTGATGAGCTTGAATATATTTCAAGTGCCGGTCTTCGCGTGTTGTTAAAGCTGAAAAAGCAAGCATCCGGAGAAGTTTCGGTCATAAATGTTTCGCCCGAGGTTTATGATATATTTGAGGTCACAGGCTTCACAACTCTTTTGAATGTGTCAAAGAAGCTCAGAGAGGTAAGCGTTGAAGGCTGTGAGGTCATAGGCGAGGGTGCAAACGGAAAGGTATACCGCTTGGATGATGAGACAATAATAAAGGTATTTGCGCCCGGAGTTTCAATGGACATCGTAAAAGAGGAAAGGGATTTCGCGCAGGCTGCATTTATCGCAGGTGTGCCGACGGCGATCTCGTATGATGTGGTAAAATGCGGCGACAGCTACGGCGCAGTCTATGAGATGCTCAACGCAAAAACAGTTGCGTCTGTAATAAAGGAAAACCCCGAAAGGGCTGAGGAACTGGGAAGAAGACTCGGTAAGCTGCTCAAGGAGCTTCATCAGACAGAGGCGGATAAGGATGTACTCAGTGATATGCTCGAAGCCTATAAGGATCGTGTGGAGTATCTGAATAAGTATTATACTGAAGACGAGGTTAATAAGCTGAAGTATGTGTATGAGCTGCTTCCGGAAAGATCCACTATCGTACATGGTGACTTCCATGCTAAAAATGTCATGCTTATGGATGACGAGCTTGTGTTCATAGATATGGGCGATGTTGGCTACGGATACCCGCTTCAGGATTTGGGCGGAACATATCTTGCAATGGTTAGAATAGGAAAGATGAATCCGGATATGACAGAAACATATGTGGGAATGAATTATGATCTTTGCAAGATCGTATGGAATGCGCTTACTGATGAATACTTCGGAGAAAAGGCAGAGGTAGGAAGAAAGCTCGCGGAGATATATGGCGAGGCAAAATATGCGTTAACGCCGTTTATATACAGTAGATTCAATGACGAAATGATAAAGAATTTTGTTGCCGGGGTAAGAGCGAACGGCATTCTGAATCCGGAGTTTGACGTGTCGAAAACAGCCGAGTATCTAGCTGAATTGGGCGAGTGATATAAAGCAAAACAAAAGCCGCGGAAATCGCGGCTTTTGTCATATTATTCATTATTAGTCCTCGTCCGGCTCGTCCCATGAGTGATATACATTCTGTACATCGTCATTGTCCTCAAGTGTGTCGAGCATACGTCGCATGTTTGTGATCTGCTTTTCGTCTGTGAGGGTGGTGAGAGTCTGAGCGACCTCTGTAGCCTCAGCAGATGAGATCGTGTATTTCTCGGCGAGTGCCTCACGGACAGCGTCAACCTCATCCGGGTTTGTCTCTATCTCATAGATACCGTTCTCGTAGCTGACATCCTCGGCGCCTGCCTCAAGCGCGTCCATCGTTACCTCGTCCTCGTCAAGCTCCTCGTCCTCATCCTCGATTATGATGATACCCTTGTTATCAAACATAAAGCTTACGCAGCCGGTCGTGCCCATATTGCCGCCGTATTTTGAAAATGCCGCTCTTACATCCGCAGCCGTTCTGTTGCGGTTATCGGTAAGAGTCTCAACGATCACGGCGACGCCCGCGGGACCGTAGCCCTCGTATCTGATCGACTCATAGTTGTCGCCCTCGCCGGATGCGGCAGCTTTTTTGATGGTGCGGTTGATGTTGTCGTTAGGCATGTTGTTTGAATGAGCCTTCGCGATAACATTTTTAAGGCTTGCATTATTGTCCGGATCCGGACCGCCTGATTTTACCGCAACTACTATTTCACGCGCGATCTTTGTGAATATTTTTGCGCGCTGAGCGTCATTTGCGCCCTTCTTTCTTTTTATCGTACTCCATTTTGAATGACCTGACATTACAAAACACTCCTTATTTGTATTTACACTATGCGATATTATAGCACAATAATCAGGTTTTTGCAAGCAAATTAACAAATTTTTTCACGGATTTGGATGTTGTGAATAATATAATAAATAAAGGAGTGTGATTTTATGTGCGGGATATGCGGATATATCAGCTTTAAGAATAATTACATAAAGAACAAAACGGAAGAAGCCGCGCTTGCAAAAAGAATGGCGGATACTATAACACACCGCGGACCTGATGCGGAGGGGGTATGGGTAGGGGAGCATGCGGTGTTCGCGCATCGCAGGCTGGCGGTCATAGATCCCGAGCGTGGCGGTCAGCCGATGAAGCGTGTTTCGGAGGGGTATGAGTTCGTGATCGTCTATAACGGTGAACTATACAATGCTGCCGAGCTGAGAGCGGCTCTGGAAAATTACGGCTATGAGTTCAGCACATCCTCCGATACCGAGGTGCTTCTGTATGCATATATCCATTACGGCGCGGATTGCCCGCGGAAGTTGAACGGTATATTTGCCTTTGCGATATACGATTCCATGCGGCAGAGAGTGTTTCTGTGCCGTGACCGGTTCGGAGTTAAGCCGCTGTTTTATTATAACACCGGCAAGGAGATAGTTTTTGGCTCTGAGATAAAGGCATTGTTCAGATACCCGGGTATAGATGCAAGGCTTGATAAGGAAGGGCTTTGCGAGCTGTTAGCGATGAGTCCGGCGCGCACACCGGGCTGCGGTGTGTTCAGGGGAGTTAATGAGCTTAAGCCCGGCTGCTGTATGACGGTATCAAGGAGCGGCGTGCGGGACGGCGAATACTGGCAGCTAAAAAGCCGCGAGCATACCGACAGCTATGAGAGGACTATCGAGCAGACAAGATTTCTGCTTACAGATGCCATCAAGCGACAGCTTGTGAGTGATGTGCCGATCGCGACATTTCTTTCAGGCGGACTGGATTCCAGCTTCATAACTGCTGTTGCAGCTATGGAATTTAAAAAACAGGGAAAAACGCTTTCAACATATTCATTTGATTATGAAGGCAACGATAAATTCTTTCACAAAACAGCATTTCAGCCGACAAGCGATAGTGAATGGGTGCCGCGGATGAGCGAGGAGTTCGGAACGGATCATACGAATCTTGTATGCCCGAATGATGTGCTTGTACCGCTTTTAAAGGATGCTGTGCTTGCAAAGGATCTTCCGGGTATGGCGGACTGCGATTCCTCACTTTTATATTTTTGCAGAGAGGTAAAAAAGCGTCATACTGTAACGCTGTCCGGTGAGTGCTCGGATGAGATTTTCGGCGGCTATCCGTGGGTCCGGGATCCGAAGGCGGTTAATGACCGC
>CAMNAT010000146.1 GCA_946531785.1 uncultured Oscillospiraceae bacterium | reverse complement strand
GAGCATCTGACTGTTAATCAGAGGGTCACTGGTTCGAGCCCAGTTGGGAGCGCCAAAAGAATAGACACCCCATAAATGGGGTGACTATTCTTTTCACTTGACAATTCAGGCGAGAACCAGTGAAACTGGTTTGAGCTGGGATGCATACGCGAGCAGCAAGCGCAGCTTGCGACCAGCGCCAGTTGGGAGCGCCAATAACAACGCACAGCATGCGCTGTGCGTTGTTGATATATAAATATTTACCAGTATTTTATATATTGAACATGAAAATGGAACATTTGTAAAGTCGAGATTATATGATGATTTCTTCTTTTGATATGTTATATGATATTTTCAAACCAAGGAGTCAGTATTATGACTCCTTTTTACATATTAAAATCGTGCAAATTTAATAAGGAGACAGACAAATGGATACGCATGATAAAAAGAATATGGCTATAAGTATTAGGTTACCGCTATGGGCAAAGCTTGTTATAACCGTAATAATAATGGCGGCTTTGATCTTTATCGTCTATCGCTTCAATATCCCAAATCCTAATATGATCCTCATTGCCGGATTGGTCATAACATCTTCACTTTTCGGTTATCCGGGCGGTATAACGGCATCAATAATAATGTTCGGTTACACCCTGTTTTTCTTTTCAAAGGGAAATGATTTTGTTACCTTCGATCAGGTCAACACACAGAAGGTTATAGTTTCGCTTATCGGCATTATCGTAGATATGATCTTTGTATGCGCGCTGAAGCACAGTACCGACAAGGCGTTCAAGGTTATTCATGGTCTTACAGATCAGCTTCATGCGGATAACACAAGGCTTGCCGAGGCTTCGCAGATCGACGGCCTTACTCGGATATGCAACCGTCTTGCGCTCAGAAACAATTATCGTTCCTATACCGGCAAGCTTTTGTATGTAATGATGATAGATATAGATAACTTCAAGCTGATAAACGACAAGTACGGTCATATCGTAGGCGATCAGGTGCTTGAAGATACCGGTAAGCTTCTGACTGAGCTTTTCGGAAAGGAGAACTCATACCGCTATGGCGGAGACGAATTCCTCGTGATTGCAGCAAATCTTAATGATACGGAATTCAATGAAAAACTGGATAAGCTGCACACATATAGACCGCATATAGATGTAGAAGGAAAAAATATCATTATTAATTATTCAGTCGGCTATGTACATCAGGTCGCAGACCATGAGCATGAGCTGAGGGATATGATCTCGGATGCGGATGAGCTCATGTATGAGGACAAGCGTGACGAGATGCACAAGACAACGAATGTGCATGCTTAATTTTTGCGGTAATTTACAATAATGATCCCTGCGCTTATAAGCAGAAGCGATATAAGAACTTTTGATGTGTCAAACATTCCGCTTTCAGCGAGGAATACGGATGAAAGTATAACGCCGAAAACGGGATTCATAAATCCGTAAACGGTTATCTTGGAGACCGGATTATATTTAAGCAGCAAGCCCCAGAGGCTGAACGCGACTGCTGATAGGAGCGAAAGATATATAAGCATCATTATAGCGCCGGTTGATATGGTGGTTATCCTGCCGCCTCCGGCAAGTCCGGCAAGGATCATGACCGCGCCGCCGAGCATGAACTGATATCCGCTCAGCATGACCGGATCATCATCTTTGGAAAACAGCTTGATAAAGGCTGACGCGAACGCGTATGCGGTAGCTGAGATCACGACCAGTCCGTCACCGAAGGGGTCAAAGCTGAGATCAAGCCCGCTGCCGGTAAGGTTGATGATAACAACACCCGAAAAGCCGAGCGCACAGCCGAGAAGCTTTTTCCATGTAAGTCTTTCCATACGGAATATAACGGCTGATATGAGTATCGCGATAAACACATTGGACGCGGTGATTATCGAGCCCTTTACGCCCGTTGTGCGGGCAAGCCCGAGATAGAAGAAAATATATTGCAGCACTGTCTGGAACAGCGCGAGTATGACTATTTTATATCCTGCGCCGCGATGCGGCAGCAGGATACTTTTTTCTGTAATACTTCCGATAACGATCGTCAATACGCCGGCAAAAAGGAAGCGTATACCGGCAAATAGTATCTGCGCAAAGCTGTCGGCGGAACCGATGCCAAACAGCGCGTAGCCTATCTTGACGCATGGGAACGCGCTGCCCCAAAGCAGACAGCATATCATAGCAAGAATAACTATAACAGGTTCTTTTTTTAATAATATTTCAGGCTTCATCATTTACTCCATAGCATTTTAAATATATATAATTATACTATACCGTGACCGCAAATGCAAGTGATACGGTTTTTTTACTATGTGAAAAAAATGTGTTTACTTTTTATTCGTAATATGCTATAATGGTATTTAATACAAATTACGGAGAGGTAGCATGGAGCACGAAAGAGCATTAGGACTGATAATGGTAGACAACGCGCGCGAGCTTGGCGGCTACAGGACACGCGACGGGCGGAGGATAAAGCACGGGTTGCTTTTAAGGACGGCAAAGCTGTCAAATGCAACGGCGGGGGATATTGACAAGCTTGTAAATGATTACAGACTGCATACGATAATAGATTTCCGCATGAGCGCGGAGGCTGCGGCAGAGCCCGATCCTGAGATAGAGGGTACAGAGCGGCATAACATCAGCATCATGAACGAGATGGAGCTGAGGAAGCAGCGCGAGATGATGGACATGGATCCGGGAGACCTGATGAAGGATCCGATAAAGGGCTTCAAGACTGCGCTGGAGCTGAAGATAGTAAGCGATGAGATGTATATAAACTTTCTGGATAACGAAGCCGGTAAAAAAGGCTTTGAAGAGTTTTTCAGGCTGCTACTTAATGAGGCACCGGACAGAGCAGTGCTCTGGCATTGCACAAGCGGCAAGGACAGAACAGGGCTTGCGGCGGTGCTGCTTATGTCAGCTTTGGGTGTTGACAGGGAAGTATGCATGGAGGACTTCCTGCTCACCAATGAGTTCAATAAGGACAAGATAGCCCAGACGCGGATGTTTCTTAACCTTGCACTGAAGCCTGAGGATAAGCATCTGTTAGACGATATGCTCGTTGTACTTGACGGCGTAAATGGGAGATTCATGGAAAAAGCCATTGATTTTATGGATAGTAAATACGGCTCGGTAATGGGCTATATAAATAATGCGCTGCATATAACTGACAGCGAGATAGAAGAATTGAAAGAAAAATATCTGATATAGGGAGGAAAAGAAAATGATAGAGGGAAGGCTTAACGGAAATATTCTGGAGCTTACATTCAGCGGGAGGATAGAATCCACCAATTCCGCGGAGGCGGATGCGGCGGTGCAGAAGCTGGCAGCAGAGAATCCGCATGAGAGGATCAATATAGATGCGGAAAAGCTGACATATATATCTTCAGCCGGTCTGCGCGTTCTGATGCGCCTGCAAAAGGGAGAGAAGCAGAAGGTAAGCATTATAAATGTTTCGCCGGAGGTATATGATATCTTTGACATGACAGGTTTTTCGCAGCTGTTTGATGTGAAAAAGGCGATGCGGTTCGTATCGACCGAGGGTCTGGAGCTTATCGGCAGAGGCGGAAACGGAAATGTGTACCGTCTTGACCGCGATACAATGATAAAGTCGTTCTATAATATAAAGGATGTAGCCGAAATAGAAAGGGGCAGGGAGTACGCAAGGACAGCGTTCATCCTCGGCATCCCGACCGCGATATCCTATGAAACGGTAAAATGTGAGGAAGGCTACGGCACTTTGTTCGAGCTGCTCCACGCAAAGCCGCTTTCGGATGTCATCATGGAGGATGAGGAGCACAGAGAGGAGTATATCGATAAATATCTTGATCTGCTCATCCAGCTCCACACGACAGAGGCGGAGCCGGGCAGCTTCCCGAAGATGAACGATGTACTTGGGGAAATACTTGAGTATGGCAAGCAGTATGTTACAGATGCGGAGTATGATCTGCTGCAGAGATTCTTACACAGCATACCTGAGCGCAACACTATTGTTCATGGTGATTTCCATACGCACAATATCATGGTGCAGGACGGCGAGCTGATACTCATAGATATGGATGATATTTGCGTGGGTCATCCGGTAATAGAGCTTGGCGGCATGCTCCTTTCATATTATTTCCTGCCGAAGTTCAGTACACCGGAAGCGAAAGCGGCATTCCTGCATCTGAGTGATGATGTGAGCTATCATGTTTGGGACAGAACGATGCGTCGCTATTTCAACACCAATGACGACGCAAAGCTTGAAGAGTATAACAAGCTGCTTCTGCCTTACATGAATTTCAGAAAGTTCACACACAGTATAGTACGACCTATGGATCCCGAATTGAGAAGCAGGGTGATAGAAAACGATCGCCGCACGACCTTCCCGATGCTGGAGCAGGCGATGAAGAATATGGATTTCCTGAAGGAAATGCCTGTACTGTAAATGAGGTATATGAATATGAAAAAATTAGGCTTTGGTCTTATGCGCCTCCCGCGCGAGGGCACGGATGCAAGCAGTCCGGTAAAGATAGATGCAGCCGCAAAAATGGCAGATGAATTCATAAAGAACGGCTTTACCTACTTTGATACCGCCGCACCCTATCATTCAGGGCAGAGCGAGGGTGTGTTCAGAGAGGCGGTCGCAAAGCGTTATCCGCGTGATGCTTATACGATAACCGATAAGCTGTCCCTATTTATGATAAAGGACGAGAAGGATATCCCGGGCTTCTTTGAAAAGCAGCTGAATACGCTTGGAGTTGACTATATCGATATATATCTGATCCATGCGCTCGACAAAGAGAGCTTTGCACGCGCTGAGAAAATGCACGCCTTTGACTTTGTGAATAAGCTGAAGGCGGACGGCAAGGTAAAGCATATAGGCTTTTCGTTCCATGACAAGGCAGAGGTGCTTGACGAGATTCTCACCGCGCATCCGGAGATGGAGTATGTGCAGCTGCAGATAAACTATCTCGACTGGGAGAGCGAAAAGGTGCAGTCGCGCCTGTGCTATGAAACCGCTGTAAAGCACGGCAAGCCGGTGCTGGTTATGGAGCCGGTAAAGGGCGGCTCGCTCGTGAATGTGCCGGAGACGGTGGAGAGAATGTTCAAGTCCTATGCGCCGGATATGTCGGTAGCATCGTGGGCGATACGGTTCGCAGCATCGCTTGAAAATGTTGTGATGGTGCTCTCCGGTATGAGCAATGATGAGCAGATCGCAGATAATATAAGCTATATGAAGGACTTTACGCCGCTTTCCGATGAGCAGATAAAGATCGTCCTGACCGCGGCGGAGGTGATAAGGAACAACATCACCATACCGTGTACCGATTGCCGCTATTGCGTGGACGACTGTCCGAAAAAGATAAATATCCCCGGCTGCTTCTCGGTATATAACAGCATGAAGCGCGAGGATAAAAAGGGCAGCTATGACGCCGCTGCGGAATATGAAAAGGTGACGCGCGGCAGAGGGAAAGCCGGAGACTGCATAAAGTGCGGCAGATGTGAAAAGCATTGTCCGCAGACGATCCCGGTAAAGAAATTCCTCGAGGATATATCCCGGGAGCTCGACTGATATAATGGAGCTGCACACGTAGCTCCATTATTGAAAAAATTTGGAGCGTGATAAATATGATAGAATCATTTGATGAATTATTGGGTAAGACGATCTTAGTAGGACTGACCTATTTTTCGGCTGATAACAAATTTGTTGAGCAGAAGCAGCTGTGGGGGAAGGTGATCCGGGCAGATGATGAGAATATAGAGGTGAAGAAGTCAGATAATGATATCTTTGATCTTCCGCCTGACATGTCAGCGATCAGCATGGCTGCACCCGGCGAATATAGACTAAGATCGACCGGGGAGATAGTTACAGATCCCGACTATCTCGCAACATATTATGTGACGAGCTCCGTTTGATTTATTAAAGGCATGATGGAAGGACTTGAACCTGTACGCGCCCTTTTACGATTTATGCTAAAGCACAAAAAACCGCTCGCACACTTGCGAGCGGAACTTTTTGGGTGCGGAGGAAGGACTTGAATTAACGGAGCCGCTTTT
>CAMNAT010000145.1 GCA_946531785.1 uncultured Oscillospiraceae bacterium | reverse complement strand
ATAAATATGCTGTCACCATTATAAAAGAAGGTGTCTGTATTCCCCATACGAATTATACCACTTCCTTCTATAACTATCAGCGAATGAAAGCTTGTTTTGTCTATCTTAACACTCGTTTTAATCTCTGTTCTCAGGCGATAAACAGTAAAGTATTTACACTCTGCAAGAAGTGCGACATCATTCTGCGGTATGGGTTTCATTTTCGGTGCTTGTGTGAGATCAACTACATCAAGAGCTTTTTCGATATGCAGCTCACGCGGCTTACCATCTTTCCCTTTCCTGTTATAGTCATATACACGATAGGTCGTATTAGAGTTCTGCTGTATCTCACATATCATAATTCCGGCTCCGATGGCATGTATAGTTCCTGTAGGAATAAAGAATACATCTCCTTTATGCACAGACACTTTATTCAGCACATCAAGAATGGTGTCATTCTTTATATACTTTTTAAACTCATCTTTGGACAGGATTCTATTTAAACCATAATACAAATATGCTCCCGGCTCACAGTCAAGCACATACCACAGTTCAGTCTTGCCACAACCGCCTTCATGCAAAAGAGCATATTCATCATCAGGGTGCGCCTGCACAGGCAAAGCATCTTTAGCATCGATAAACTTTATCAGAAGCGGAAAGCTATCCATATCCTGCGCCTTTATTCCGAGAACTTTTTTTCCGGCTTTAGTTATATACTCATCCAAAGTACAGCCGTCATAAGCTCCACCTGATACAACAGACTGTCCATCAGGGTGAGCCGACAACTCCCAGCTTTCAGCTATTGCTGTAAAGTCGGTCTTTTTATTAAACTCCGTTTTTAGTTTAAAACCACCCCATATGTATTCTTTAAAGGCTGGCAGCAATTTTATTGGTTCATTATTTTTCATATATCATTTATTCTTTAACATATACACTTGATCTGTTTTGTCCTGCACAAACCTTCTTATATGAACTCGATACTATGTGTTCTCGTACAAGACTTGTGCGGACTCAGCTTGATTATACCCGCCTTTTCGGATATATCTCCCCGAAAATCGTTATGATCCGGCATGCCGCACCATGGTTCAATACAAATAAATTCCGCCTTTGGAACAGTCCACAGCAAAAGAGTATCAAATCCGTTAAAATTCACTCGAATGCACGCTCCTGTCTTTATATTTCTAAGTGTTGCACGCCTCGAACGCAGCTTAAGAAACACAAGTGCGTCTTTAGTAAAATAATCATAATCAAGCTTTATGCTGCCTTTGCCCACCTTAATGGTATCTGTGGTTATCAGAGCTCCATCAAGTACAGTATGTATAAGCTCCTCGTCCTTTTCAAATTCTATTATGTGATCCTCTATACCTCCGGGGGTATACCACCCCTCATGCGCACCTATAGAAAAAAACATATCATGATCGGACAGATTCTTTATCTCGTATTCAATATATATTGATGTTCCTACCAACTCATATTTGACCCTTAGCTCATAGCGAAACGGATAGTGCTTCAGACTTGCATCATTTGACCTGAGACAGAATACCGCTTTCGCGGAGCCATCTTTCTCTGCTTCAAACTCACAATCTGAAGCATAGCCATGCTGTTTAAGATAATACTCTTTTCCCGAATATCTGAAGCTACCACTGCGCAGACTGCCGCAAATCGGGAAAAGTATCGGTGCGGAGCGCCCCCAAAATTTTGTGTCACCCTGCCAAAGCAGCTCAATACCGGCCTTTTTTATGCTTTTTAATTCAGCTCCGAGAGATGATATCTCAACTCTCATATGCTCGTTTGACAAGACTATTCTCTTTTCCATTTTTTACTCATCCAAAAGACTTGATACAGTCTTTTTTAATTCAGATATAAGAACAGCAGCTTCAGCGGATGTCTTGCCTCTGACACCCATATAAAGCTTTAGCTTCGGCTCTGTTCCCGATGGTCTCATGCAGAACCACGCATCATTTTCCAATTCAAAATAAAGCACATTGGATTTGGGAAGTCCTGTACTCTCAATGCTTCCCGAAACACAATCCGTTTTCCTGTCAGTCGCATAGTCATAAAGTGCAGATATCACATGATCACCTATTTTATGTGGAGGATAACTGCGCACCCTCTGCATTATGCTCTTTATTCTCTGCTCGCCTTCGATCCCCTTAAATGTTATCGTATGCAGTTCTTCCCTGTAAAAGCCATATTTTTCAAACAGCTCGTCCATCTTATCACAAAGAGTCATTCCATGCTCCTTATAGTATGCCGCTGCCTCACACAAGCACATAACAGCAACGATTGCATCCTTATCACGAGCATGAGTGCCTATAAGACAGCCGTAGCTCTCTTCATACCCGAACAGAAACTCATGCAAACCATCATGCTCAAATATTTTTATCTGCTCACCTATATATTTAAAGCCTGTAAGTGTTTCTATAAGTGCCACATCATATTCCTTTGCTATGGCTCTCGCCATTTTTCCGGAAACAATAGTTGTTACCACCGCGCCGTTGGCAGGCAAAATACCCTTTGCCTTTCGCTGAGACAACTCATATTCACACAAAAGAATACCGCTCATATTCCCCGTAAAAGGAAGATACTCCCCCGTTTTGCTGTCCTTTGCATAAACACCTAATCTGTCGGCATCGGGATCAGTGGCAAGCACCAGATCTGCATCGACACGCTTTGCAAGCTCTAATGCAAGTGTAAATGCCTGAGCATTCTCAGGATTAGGATACGGCACTGTCGGAAACCCTCCGTCCGGCTGCTCCTGCTCCGGTACCGTATAGACGCTTTCAAACCCCAGCTCGCGCAATATTCTCCGTACCGGTACATTTCCTGCTCCATGCAGCGGTGTATATACGATCTTAAGCGACGGAGCCTGCTTTTTTAATGCTTCGGGGTGCAGCACAAGCTTCTTCAAGACTGAGATATATTTATCATCGATCTCAGCACCGATGATGTTATATAAGCCTGCTGCTTTTGCTGCATCACCATCCATTGTTTTAACATTGGAATACGACTCTATTGCATTTACCTCAGCTATAATTTCTCTATCCTTAGGCGCTGTGATCTGAGCACCATCCTCCCAGTACACCTTATATCCGTTATACTCTGCCGGATTATGGCTCGCAGTTATAACTATACCGGCAATACATCCGAGCTCACGAAGTGCAAACGAAAGCTCCGGCGTAGGACGCAACGAATCAAATCTAAATACCTTTATGCCATTAGCACAAAGACAGCGCGCCGCCTCATCGGCAAATTCCGGTGAGAACCGGCGCGAATCAAACGCTATCGCAACGCCTTTATCCGCGCCGTTTTCCTTTAATATGATGTTTGCAAGTCCCTGCGTAGCCTTTCTGACAGTATATTTATTCATACGGTTCGTTCCTGCTCCGATTATGCCGCGCAGTCCACCTGTGCCGAATTTGAGGTCGGTATAGAACCGTTCTGTTATCTCCTTTTCATTGTCCTTTATCGCTTCAAGCTCAGCCTTCGTATCCTCATCGAAATACGGATCCGTAAGCCAGAAACTATATCCGCCTTTAATATTATTATCCATACAGCGGACCGTACCTTCTACACGCTTCATAATCTGCCGCTTGTGAGTCCTCAGTCCCGAAGGATGCCCACGCATGCGGACGGTAAACTTTCTCTTCAGGCACATTATGCATTGTTACAGGTATCCTGAGCATCGAGCATAGTGTTATAAGATCAGCTCCGATATGTCCGCCGATAGTTACGCCGTGATTTGCTCCCCAGTTTGCCATCACGCTGTATACATCACGGAACGCACCCTTTCCTGTAAGTATCGGTGCAAACCACGTGGTCGGCCATGTCGGATCTGTCCTCTTGTCAAGCTTGTCATGGATATCATCCGGCAGCTTACAGGTGTAGCCCTCAGCTATCTGGATGACAGGTCCTATACCCTCTACTATGTTTACTCTGAGCATTGTTATAGGCATTTCAGCCTGTGTCTTGAAATGACTTGAGAAACCGCCGCCGCGGAAGTATTCATAATCCGCTCTGCACCAGTCTGTTGCCGCAAGACAAGCCTCTATATCGGCATCAGTCATGTTATACCATTCCTTGATGGTTCCATTGCCGTTCTCATCCTTTGCCGCGCCTGTACAGTCAAGAGCAGTCGCGCCTGAATTTATAAGATGAATAATTCCGTCCTTCGCTCTGCCTGTAAGCACCTTGCCCGTTACACGCTTTACTGCCTCAGGAGACCAGTATGTACGAACATCATGGAATGCCGGAGCCTTGTTAGACACAAGCGTTCCGAAAAGCATCGAAATACCATTTAACGTATCGTTTTCCGTTGCAAATGGTGTCGGCATCTTCTTTCCGTTCCAGTTGAAGGAGCTTGCCATTATAGCCTCGGTAAAGTCCGCATTCGGCAGCCAGTCCGTCCAGTTTCTCTGTCCCTGGAAGCCGCCTACGATCGCGTTCTTGCCCAGTGCTTCCTCATGCCAGCCAAGCTCGTCAAGCTTTTTGTTTCCGTAAAGTATATCATTTACTATAATAGAGAACTTAGCTATGAACTCCCAATCCTTATCAGCCGGGATATGCTTTGATCTTGTGATTATATCCGGGAAGCTCTTGCCCGCATTCTTGTCAAAGCCCTCACGACAGTTTGCCTTTATCCATTTAAGCGCCTTTTCATATTCGTCCTTATCATATATCTCAAGCGTTATTCTTCTCAATACCTCTGTGAGGTCAACGAACTCGGCACGAATACCCAGATACTTCTGCATAAACGACATATCACAATATGAGCCTGCGATACCCATTGCAACACCGCCAAGGTTCACATATGCCTTGTCCTTCATCTGTCCTACAGCGATCGCGCCCTTTGCCCAGCGGATCATCTTTTCCGCAACATCCTTGGGAACCGTGTTATCGTCTATATCCTGCACATCATGTCCATACATTGAGAATGCCGGGAGTCCGCGCTGTGCAAATGCCGCCATTACAGCCGCAAGATAAACAGCACCCGGTCTTTCGGTGCCGTTAAAGCCCCATACAGCCTTTACGGTATCGCTTGAAAGATCCATCGTCTCAGAGCCGTAGCACCAGCATGGAGTTACCGCCAAGCTTGCACATACATTCTGAGTTGCAAAATACTCAGCGCATTTTGCCGCCTCGGCACCGCCGCCTATTGTACACGGTGATATAACACACTCCGCGGGCGTGCCGTCCATATAGCGGACATTAGCTTCGATAACCTCCTTTGCGGCTTTCGCCATTGCCATTGTCTTTTCCTCAAGACTTTCTCTTACACCGCCCCAGCGTCCGTCGATCGTCGGGCGTATTCCGATTTTTGGTTTCATTTACAATTGCCCCCTTCTTGTTTTTTAAATTTCTTTATCCATTCGTGAGCGATCAGCGCATGACCGGCTGGCGTTGGGTGAACCCCATCGGTCAACCAGTAATCCGGTGCAGCGAGCTTTGCCGCCTCATCGAACTTGTTCTGAAGAGTGATGAACTCCAGTCCATAGCTCTTTGCTACCCGCTGCGCCGCCGCTGCCCGTTTTTCTACCTCACCTCTGAATATATCCCACTTTTCTTCCGTTGCTGATGCCTTAAGCACAAACGGTTCCAAAAGCATTATCCTTATATCCGGGAGAGCACTTTTCACTTCCTCTATTATAAGCTTATAATACACCTCATAGTATTTCGCAGAAACTCCGTTACCGGTTGCAAGTTCATGCCATACATCATTTACTCCAATGAGAATACTCATAACATCGGGTCTTAAATTGATAATATCGTTCCGCACTCTTGATAGCAGATCAACACTGCGGTTTCCGGATACACCTCTGTTTACAAACTCGTATTTACCCGGATGCTCCAGCCCAAGCTCCCCGGCAACTATAGTCGGGTAACCCGAGCCTGCCAAAAAGTCCTGATCACGCGATCGCTCCGCATCTGTGATCGAATCCCCTTGAAATAAGATCTTCACTGCCATTTTATACCTCTCTATTCTATACATTTTCTATCTCAGCCCGCGCAACTCTCACTCTGTAGGAGGTTCCATAGGGATAACCTGTAGTATAGACACATAACATATTT
>CAMNAT010000144.1 GCA_946531785.1 uncultured Oscillospiraceae bacterium | reverse complement strand
TTTCTCCATCACATCATAAGAAATAACGCTATCGATTTTGTCATTATACTCATCAAGTCTTTTTCTGATATACTTTTCTTGTTTGTCTGTTATATCACCTTCTAATCTGATCTTTTGTTCTGCTATTTTTTCCTTCAACCATCCGTTAGACGGTGCTGAATCCGTTTTTATTCTATCTGATATGCCCGTAACCATTCTATCAACACGCCCATTAATTGCTCTTAGCTGTGTTAAAATATCGTCAAACTTCTTTTTCTCTTTTATAAGAATTTTTTTATTGTATACAAATATATCTGAAAAGCTTTCAGAGTTGTAGTCAGATACAATATTTTTTAATCGATGGTATAATTCCGTAAAATCTTCTGCCTTTTTACTTGCTATCCAACACTTTAATTTCCATTGTTCTCCTTCTTTCAACTGTTCTGTTATAAAATGAGAAATATCCGAAAGTTTTATTAATTCTTTATCATATTGTGCTTTTCTCCGGCAATCATAATATATTTTTTTCTTCAAATCTTCTACACATTCCATAACATTCTGATATTTTCTTTCAGCTAGGCTTTCGGCAAATTCGGTCAAATCTTGAACGCTAGTAAGCTTTTTATGATCAAAATAAAACGCACTTGCGGTAATAATATCAACAATGTTATCTATCAAGGAGTTGTTTACCAACTCCAGGTCTTTATCCGCAATGCGGTTTTGAGCTAATACATAATCATCCCGGACAATATTCTTAAACAACCAGATACCGCTAAATCTGTTATACATGATCTTCCAAAGCATATCTGTCCACAATACATCCTTGGGCAAATCATGCATCAGTTTTTTATTGCATTCCTCTAATGAGTCCCCCGATTTGAATACAGTTCTCAAAAACACATCCTGATGTGTGATTTCATTCGGATCAAATGACTGAATTATATCTTTGTCATAAAACACCTCCAGCTTTACAAATGACTTGTACAGATCTTTGTCCTGAGGTATTATGCGCTTACAACCGCATCTTACAAAAAGTAGGTCAAATAACTGTTCATACCCATGTGTTCTGGCTCTTGTCGCTTTCATTATATATATGATATTTTCTATGAAATTCATCATAGCATACATGGAAATAAAAATATTTAATCTATCCTTTTTGTTTAAAGCAAAATAATATTCCTGACAGAAAATATCATTTATTTCCTGATAATTAACATACAACTCCCACCCATTATAGCTGTACATTAAAAGTCTATGCTTCCTCCTTATAAGGCATCTGTATTCCGGTTTTGAATCTATTACTACATTCAGAAATTCTGATAATATATTGTATAAGGCTATATTTTTGTTTTTTTCGCTATTCTGCATATATCTGAGCTTTGCAACCATGTCCTCCAATGCTATACAAACATTGCTTATCTCACGCGCAGTATTTCCTAAGAATGAAAAATACATCACCGGCAAGCCTTGAACGATCCCACCCGTTTTAGATTCACGCATTCCGGATATTTCCACAATTTCATCTATACATTTATCAAAAAAGTCTGTTAAATCTTTTTTATTTCCATTTTCCGCAGCATAATTATATGGTAAAAAGCTTCGCTTTTGAGCCAATGTATTATACTCTTTTAAGTAGAACCTATTTGATGATGCAAATATTTTAAGAAGAATATCCCCTGCTAATTTACTGATTTTAGTGTATGTATTTGATGCCTTCAAGTAATCTAATTGCTTATGCTGATAATCATCCGTAAGTGTGTCATATATATCATCCGCTTCAACAACTACTGAGGTCTCACGCATAGGATACTTAAACATGTTCAGCGACTGACCGGTTATATCTTTATATAAATTGTGTTCTACTGTGATTCTCATTATGCTTTGTGACAAGGAGATCACAACCACAACATTGGGGTGTGACATATACTTTGACATCAGATATAATAACTCGTTAATTATTCTTGGCGAAAGATCTACATCATCTATAAAGAAATATATAAGCGGCTCGGGCTTGGTAGTATTGCACATAATGTTAATACTTCTTTTAACCTTAACCAGTTCGTTCCAAAAGTTGTTGAGCTTATACAACAACTCATAGCTGTTATGTATCCGGTCTTCTTCTAAATGCACCGATTCTGCATAGGAGTATCCATTATTCCTGGCAATATGCTGGACAGACATGTATTCACCTAGTAATTCCCTATATGCCTTATGCAGTTTGTTATCCTTATTGTACACGCAATCCTTAAAGAAGTCCTGCAATGTATCATCTTTATCAGAATGATTCCCGTAATGTCTTTTTACCTGCTCTTCGATGTCAGACACAACTAACCTCATCGCTGTAAGTATCCATCCGATAAGCGTATCATTTCTGTTTAATAATTCGGGTATTATCATCGGAACAACGATATCATTCTTTTCTTTATGATTACTTTTTAATATATCATTATATAATGTAAATAAAACGCTTGTTTTTCCGGTACCGCGTTCCCCTATTATAGAAAACAGATTATCATAGATCAGATTATACGGGAGATATTTGCTCTCGCTTATTGTTTTATCTTCGTTTACTTCCTTGGCTGTTGCGCGAACCTCTTCTATCTTTCTGTCAAGCAATGGTTTATCAGGCAAAGCTGAAAGCAGTTGTTTCTCTGTTAAAAGTTTTATACCGATTTTTCTATTCTGTATATTACTCATTTGTATAACCCCTTATTTTATTTATATCTTTTTTTTACGGATACTACAACTGTTGATCCTACTCTTCTTTTTCGTATTGATGTCTTTACACCCCAGCCTTTTGAAACAGGCATTTCCTGCTCATTAGCACTGTTGGCACTGTTTGGCGGTGTGTTTTGACTAAGTCTGATCTCAGATCGTCTTAAATTATTTTTAATTATCCTTCTCGCTTCGCTTTCGCTTATATGAGATGTTGTTCTTACTTTACTACTCATTGCAACCTCCATTTAAATCACAGCACCTTATTTATACGCACATTACTCCATCTGCAGTCCTGCAATAATGCACACTGAACGCGTTTTTGAGCTCCGGGAACTGCGCAAGATACTGCTCCGTTATGCTCCTGGTGATCTCATCCTTATACGCGGGAGCTATAAGAGCCATGCAGCAGCCCTTGAAGCCCGCGCCGGAAAATCTTCCGCCGTAGATGCCGTCGGTCTTTAGCATCGCCTCATACAGCGCCTTCAGCTCCGGCGAGCCTGTTTCATAGCTGTAGATCGAGCTGAAGCCCGATTCGTTTACAGTCTTTCCGAAGCTCACTAGATCGCCCTTCTGCCAGAACTCGGCGCCCAACTCCACGCGGCGCTGCTCGCTGTAGAAATGCTCCGCTCGTCTGCGCCAGGTCGCGGGCAGCTTGTCCTTATGCTTCTCAAAATCCTCCTGCGGCACGCCGCGGAGATATGTTTCGTTAAACTTGCCGTAGGTCTTGCCCATAGCCGCCGTTATGTAATACGCCGCCGCGCGGCACTCATCCGCGCGCATATTATATGCAGTCCCCGCAAGCGAACGCGGAACGCCCGAGAAGAATATGCCTATCTCATATTCCGGCATATTCTTATGCTGCTCAAGCAGCTTATATGTACCGTCAAGCGTGTCAAGATACAAGAGATGCTTTTCCTTTGAATACACCTCACAGCTCTGATCAAGCGTGCCGCAGGAAACGCCGACATACTCGTTCTCGACCTTCTGCGCAAGCCGTATTATATCCGCCGCGGCAAGCTCTATATTATTAACTTTGCAGATCGTGAGCATAAACCCGATGATCACGCTTGCCGACGATGAAAGTCCGCCTATCGGCAGATCGCCGCGTATCAGGCATTTAACGCCGCGCTCTAAGCTGTAGCCCTCGCTGTTAAGTATGCGGATAACACCTCTGAGATGATCCGCCCAGTCGCCGACCTTATGCGTGACCTTCTGCACGCGGAAGATCTTTTTCTCCGGCATATTCGCGCTTACCGCCTCCACAAAGCCGTCCTCTGTCGGGCAGTATTCAAAGGTTATGCCCTTATCTATCGCAAACCCCGTCACCTTCCCGAACTGGTGATCCACATGCGCGCCCAACGGGCATACGCGGTATGGACAAAAGGTCGTTTGTTTTTCCTTTGCGTCGGGGTATAGTGTTTCAAAATTCATTGGTATCTTTCCTTTCCGCCTTACTTCTGTATGAGTATTATTTTTACAAATACCTTCTCCTTATCTCAACAAGCCGTCCGACTATTCTGACTCTGCGCGACTTCAACTGTCTTGTGCTGTAGCAAACCAGACGATATTTCGGGTTTAAGGATCTTAATATTATACCGCTGTCCACCTTTGTCACATGCTGCAGCGCGCGGCAGTTGTCCTCAACGCTGAGTGCCACGATCGATTCTGACTTATAGCTGTCACTCATCCTGACTATGGCAATGTCGCCCTCTTTTATGTCCGGCTCCATGCTGTCACCGGTAACCAAAAGGCAAAGATGCTCGTTTCTTTTTATGGCCGACGGCGGCAATATCCCGTCCGGCGATATCTCCTTCACATTCTGCGCAGGCAGGACAATGAACCTTTTCATTTCCTTTTCCGCCTGCTCGTTTCCGACAAGATAGTCTATGGATACATCAAACAGATTTGCCGCTTTTATCATGGCGTCACTGGTCATACAGGTAGCACCGCGCTCCCATCCGCTCAGTGTCGATTGTCCCACGCCCAGATAATCGGCAAGCTCCTGCTGGCTCATATTCTTGCTCTGTCTTAACTCTTTAAGCTTTATCATCTTGCATACCTGATCTTATCAAATTTCTTTCTCAGCTCAATAACAACGCC
This sequence comes from uncultured Oscillospiraceae bacterium, assembly GCA_946531785.1. Classification (GTDB taxonomy): domain Bacteria; phylum Bacillota; class Clostridia; order UBA1381; family UBA1381; genus Ornithomonoglobus. The sequence continues at coordinate 1,279 of CAMNAT010000144.1, read as the reverse complement.
CATGATCTTTATATCCGCGCGCCGTTCTCCTGTCATGCTGTATACCATATCATCATAAGCCTCGCTGCGGGAAACGAGTCTGCATTCTCCGTTTTCTTTATATACTCTCTTCACTGTCGCATTCCCGCCGTCCACGGATACGACAGCCAGCTCTCCGTTATTGCAGTCGTGGCGCGAGAGCACGATCACAACATCCCCCTCGGTCATCTCCGGCTCCATGCTGTCGCCCCATACCCGCATTGCGAAGCATTCACCCTTCTCAGACAGCTCAGGCGGAATGATCTCATATGTGTCCTCATATTCAAATCTGAACTGCGGCTCGCCGGCGATCACCGCTCCGTAAACAGGTATCATTTCCCATCCGTCTTCATTTATTTTTTTTCTGGTAATCATCTGATATCCTCCATCATATCTGTATTTTGATATACCGCTGCCGATTTATTTTTTTCTATTTAAAAATCGCTAAAATGTACACTTTTATATCATTATATGATATAATTCGGATAAGACATCCAAATGAAAGGACGTTATTAATTGACACAGTCACATACAAGAAACATCTTATCGTTGGCACTGAGTCGGGCAAAACCTATATTCGGGAGAGACACAAGCACCACACAGTATCTATATTATTCCAAGCCTTTATATCATCTGCATTTTTGCATCTTTTAACTGCTTTTTATTTCTCTTTCATTTTATCGTGTATTCATTCTTTGACACCCACGATGCAATGCCTTCCAAGTTGTTTTTTGGCTGTTTCCACATTATGCATTACAGGATCCGTTATTCAGGCTTGTGTCAAACCCGAATGTATCTGAAAAAACGGTTATTTTTCACACAGCTTTCGGGCATAGCTTTTCAAATTTGATTCCTTTTCAGCCTATTCCGTATTATATTTACGACATAATAAGCAATGCCGCCTATAATACCTCCCAAAGTGTTATATCCCAGATCAGACAGTTGGAACATGCCGAGAAACAAAAATACCTGCAGCAGTTCAATAGTCAGAGATGCAATAAAAGAAACACTCATCGAGAACCGGATCACGTTCAAAAATGTCTCTTTCTTCTTGACAAATATTTTTTTGCTGTATAATAGCAGCAGGATAAACATCGGCACTATAAACAGGCAAATATTCTGAACATTCGAGCTGCTGAATTCGCCGTCCTTGTTATGAAATCCCCAGTTGCCCCATACATCATTAAAAGGGTTAACAAATGATATCCTGCAAAGCAATGTTTCATATAAAAGCATTGTAACGACAAACGCCATGAAAAAC
>CAMNAT010000143.1 GCA_946531785.1 uncultured Oscillospiraceae bacterium | reverse complement strand
GTCTGTCTGTGTCAGTGTAGCCGTCATGCCGGAAACGGTGTATGCCAATCCGTTTTCAGCCGTGAAGCTGCCGCCTGCTACATTGTTTATAGTCCAGCCTGTGACATTCTTCTCTGAACCGTCATACTTAAACTCACCGCTGTCAGCTTTCAGTGTCACGCTGTACTTGGTGTTTCTGTCGTTGACAGTCAGTGTACCGTTGTTGGTGATAATCGTGTAGTTATCAGCCTTTGTGTTGTCGTTCAGCCCATAAGTGAATATGTTGTCTGACGTACCCACCAAAGTCTGACCGCCGGTAACATTGTAGGTCGCGCCCTCTCCCTCGGCGAAGCCGTCGCCGGAAACGGTTACATTGCTGTTAGTCAAAGCAGAGCCGTCATATTCCTTAGTGTCTGTAGCTGAGGTCAGTGTTACATTACGCTTGCCGATGGTAAGAGTACCTGCAAGCGGTGTTACGCTGAACTCGCTCGTTACATCGTTACCGTCGCTGTCCCTTACAACCGCTGTACCTGAAACGCTTACGGTGTAGCTGTCGACGTCTGTTCCTGAACCTGCAGCGGTCAGACCGGATACAGTGTAGGTGTTGCCGTCCACTGTAAAGGTGTCGGTCTTGAATCCGGAAACAGTTTTTTCCGTGCCGTCGTACTTGACCTCACTGCTGTTTGCCTGCGGCGAGATCTCGTACTTTGCTGTACGGTTGGTAACAGTCAGTGTACCTGTTGATGTAGTGATAATGTAGTTATCTGCCTTTGTATTGTCGTTCAGCTTGTATGTGAATGTGTTATCTGTTGTACCTACAACCTTTTGGCTGCCTGTAACAGTGTAGGTTGCGCCCTCGCCGTCAGCCCAGCCGTCGCCGCTTACGGTAACGGTGTTGTCGGTAAGAGCATTTCCGTTATACTGCTGTTCTTTTGTAGCTGAGGTCAGCGTTACATTACGCTTGTCGATCGTGTACTGCACCTGAGCTGTGGCGGCATCGTCGCCCTCGCCAAGTGTAATGCTTGCGGTATATGTGCCCGGTTCGGTCGGAGCGGACTCTAACTTGTCGTTACCGTTCCAATACTCTACATTCGGGTTCGTTACGCCGTCAATGCTGCCGGTAAAGGTAGCCTCAGCGCTCTTGCCGGTATCGCCGTACTTTGTCAGTGTCGGTGCGACAATAGTCATGGTGTCAACATGATCGCCTTCAACCTCAGGCAGTGTGCAGTTATCAGCCGAGCAGGTCGCTGTAATAGTTGCGCCATCCGCGCTGTAGGTGTAGCTGTGCTGATGGGTTACATAGTGCGCGTAAACAGTAGTATCTCCTGTGAACGTATAGCTATCTGTAATAAGCTCGCCGCCCTCTGCTGCCGTGTACCAGCCGCCAAAGAACAACTGTTCTGCGCCGCCGGTCGGCGGGGTAGGCTGTGCCTCCGGAAGTGTGATATGACCTTCAAGGTTGGTCTGTACCGGATCGATCTTATCGCCGGAGCCGCCGTTAAGGTCAAATGTCACTGTGCATACAGAGCCAACGGCTGCACGAGCAGGAGTTTTGTCGCCTATGTCAGAAGCCGTAAAGGCTACAGAAAGCTCCTTGCTCTGTTCCTTAGTAAGTGATAAGGATTTATCCTGGAAGTTCTTCTGTGCAATGACTTCTCCGTTGCTGTCAAGCAGAAGGGCTACAGGAGTGCCGACATTCGTTTCCTTCATGGAGTTGTTGCGGATATCCGCATAAACGGTATAGCCGCCCTCGTTTTCTTCAATCGTGGTGTCTGTTGTAAGTTTTTCGCCGTTATTTCTTGACAAAAGACCGGTAAAGGAAACATAGTTGTCGTTATTGTATGTATCCGGTTCATCGGTGTCCTCTACCCAAGCATGAGCATATACCGTAAGTCCCTCATCGGGGATCTCTCCGTCACCCTCGTAAAGGTCGGTGACATTTATCGTCTGAACGGTGGTATAGCTGTCTGCGTCAATATCGGCAAGCGCATCGCCGGAAATCGTAATCTCCTCACCGACCTTGCTCTCATGGAACGGGTCTTTGTAAAACGCCAGTTTAACTGTTTTTCCGCTGCCTGCGAGAGGAATTTCGGAGTTGTTTGCGAGCATTACCTGAATATCACGTATTCCCTCATTCTCCTGCAGGAGATTAATACCTGATATACCAACATCAGGACGGTTAAGCGTCAGTGTGCCCTTGCCAAGCTCAGTATCGCCGCTCTTTACAGTATAATCTGCGTCAGAAACAGCGCCCTCAGGAACATTGTATGACATAAGCAAAGTAGCCGACTGATTAGGAAGCAGGTTCAAGTCTGTGAAATCCTTGCTCTGGTCGCCAACTGTTGCCTTCACGCTGTCAAGTACACTTGTTCCTTTATTCGTTACAGTGAACTGTACCGGTGTTGTAAAGCCGGGGATAACCTCGCTGATATTCGTATCAGCGGTAATATCTGCCAGTGTTTCAGGGAATGTGCCTGTTGCGAGCTTCAATGAAGAAATTGCTTCGCCGTCAAGAATATCAATATTCTTCGGACTGTCAGAGTTGCTCGTTACAGTATTGCCCGCTGCTGCATCAAGGTCGATAGAATCATATTTTTCTATTCCCTTAATGTTGCTGTAATCACTGCCGAGGATAATCGCGTGAATTGCCCCGGTATTGTCTGTATATGTGTCAAACCTGTCTATCGTATAGTTTTTATCTGTTTCTGCAATATCCGTAGGTGAGGTAAGACCTGTTACATTGTCCGCCTTGAAGAAACGAACTGCGTTTAGCTCATACTTACCTGCGTCATCAGCCTCGTCGCTGTCCTTGCGCTGAGACCATACGACAGAAACCTTATCAAGGCTGCTGTTATTTGCAGGAGCCGAGAAATGGAAGTCAGAGCTTATGCCCTTTTCTCCTGTGCCGCCGATGCTTTCAGGGAAATCAATGTCGTAGCTACCGTTGGCGTTAATGCGTGCCAAACGAATATCATGTGCCACAACTGCTTTCTGTGTAGCATTGCCCTCTGCGTCGTATTCAGAGGTCATACCCTCGCCGGCGTCATGCTCGGAGTACCAGCCAAGAACAAAGTATTTGCCGCTCTCGTCGTTTACTGCCGTAACCTGCGCATTGGTATCGGTGTAGCTGTCGTTAGTCAAACGACCATTGGTAATAATATTGCCGTCTGCGCCGATAACTGTATAGAAGGTCTCGGTGCTTGCCACGTCCTCGCCTGTGCGGACGGTGTATGTAAGAATAGCCGTACCGTCATCAAGCATAGCGGAATCAATAGCATTTACCGTACCCATATTGCCGTTATATGCAACCTGAGCGGTCTTCCACTCACTGCCGTCATAGTAACGGTAATTTATGTTATTCTCCACGTCGAACATAGCGGTAATATCCTGAACATCTGTACCGTCTGCCGACATAGAGGAAGCGTTCATACTTCGCCATGCCACGACAGCCTTGTTGCCGGAGCTTGCCACAGTAGGAGCCATATCGGCAACGCTGTTATCTGTAAGACGCTCCGTTGTCCACTCTGATCCGTTATACGAACCTGCGTAAATTTCAGTCGCGTTGAACATCATAGCAAGCTCGTCGTTTGTAACCTCTGCATTCTTATCCGCTCTCTTTGGAGTTTCTACCTGCTTTACCCATGCTGCAAAAGCGTTATCCTTTGTACCGCTTGCAACAACATCAAGGTCTGCAAGAACATTATCCGATGAAGTATCAACGCGCTCCTTGTTTGCGTAGCCGTTGTCGTTCTTTACTGCATAGCTTGTAACGCTTTCAACCTTTTGGGCGTTGTCGTTATCGGAGATATACAGGAACATCTCGCCGTCGTCTGTAAACGCCGGATGCGAATGAGGATACGAGTTTGTCTGAACATCTGTTATAGCGTCTTTTGTTGAGCCTGCGCTAAAGAGCCTTGCTATACCTGTTTTGCCGCTCTTCCATGCTCTTTCGGAGAGCTCCAGATAGTCACGGTTTTCAAGCTCGGCTCCGCCTTCGATAGCGACCATTGTACTTCCGTCCGCAAACAGGAGCATAGTGTAAGCCCTGCCGCTCTTTGTAACGCCAAAGAGCTGACCGTAGCCTTGGTCTGTCCAGTATTGCTTGATCTGGTCGTAGTTATTCCACTTCTTCGTCCAGTTGAAGCCGGTGGAAGCAAATTTCTTACTGTACGAGATAAACAGCAGCTTGACTTTGAGCTTTAAGCCTATCTCACCGTCAATAGTGAGCTTCGTACCGTTCATATCACTTGCGTCGCTCGGTGTAAGGAGCAGGAAGTTCACATCTGCGCCGATCTTACCGTAAATACCGAGCTGCAATGCGACAATAGACAGGTCAAAGCCAAGTCCTGCAAATGCTTCTATGGACACGCCCAAAGCCGCGTCAAGGAGCATTGCGCGCGCCGCCGCCTTATTACCGAATGCCACTTCAAGATCGGCATGGAAGCCGGTCTCAAACGAAATGAACGCAGGGTACGGTCCGCAGAAGAATGTCTGACCCCACTCGTACTTACCCTTTATATTTGTTCCGACATTGCCGCCGCGGAACGCGATTTTCCAATTACCATCCGCAACGCCGGCACGGGCTTCAAGGATAACTGTTCCGTAGAAATTGAACTGCATGGAGCCGCTTCCGCCGGAGTCGTTTTCATCGTCCTTCTTCTTGGCCATTTCCTCCATTTCCTTCTTGAACTTTGTCATATCCTCGGCAAAGTCATCAGCATTGAGGTTGACGGAAACGCCGTCGCCGTCATCGTCACCGCCGCGCTGATTTGCGCCGATAAATGCAATTATACGGAAGGTTGCCGGGTCCTGCGTAGGCAGGATCATCAAGTTTACAAGGTTGTTTCCGCCCACACCGCTGAGGTTTCCGAGGAAAACGAAGCCCTTGCGGATCATATCATTGACATTGATGCTGCGGAAGATCGCGCCGACATCCGTTGTTTCTCTGAGATTTTCACGAACCTCTTTGCCGACTGCCGCCGCGCCCTCTGTCGAGCTTGTAAGGTTCGGCTGATTGGAAACATTCGTTACGCCGAACGGCATATTGATATTTGCAACAGTCAGCCCTCCGCGCGTAAATACTGCCTTGATACGGGCGGTGGGAGTCTTTGTCGTGTCGTCAATGCCGTCTGCCTTCAGGTTCTCGTCCGTCATAGTGTAGGTGCTGCGAAGCATTGGGACGGCTGAGAACGGGAATACAAAGAAATTCGCGTTGTTAAGGTCGCTTAATTTTGTTATTGTCTTTGCTTCTGACAAATCAGTCTGACCGGTAAGCTTTTTCCCGTCAGTAGTATAGAAGGCAAAGCTTGTGGCATTATCGCCCGCAAAGTTTGAATAGCCTTTTTCATCCTTGCCGACAGTCTCGCCCAGCATTACAATGTCGGTGTACAGCTCCGACTTCGGGAAGTTCGGGGAAATACCGATGTTGTCCTTATAATCTATTACATTGCGCGTATAGGAAGTTGGTTTCGTGCCGTTTAAGAACTGCTTATACTCCTGTCTTACAATAGTCGGCACCTTGCCGCTGCCGCGCATAGTCTTTAAATTCACGATCGAATCAGCAGGATTATTCAGCGAAGCATTAACGATAACATACCCCGGCTGATAGCTGTCCTCAAAGCGGTATTCAAAGACATACTGCAAACCATTCGCCCATGTCTTACCACTCTCGGAGGTAAACTGAGTGGGGTCGAAATACACCGTAGTCTTACCGTCCGCATTGGTAGTAAATTCAATATCCTCGCGGAGGTACTGATGGCTGTTGATGTCCTTTTCAGTGCGGATTTTTGCATCGGGGCAGTATTCACCGCCCGCGTAAACGCCGCCGCGCAGAGTTACCTTGCCGGTATAGGGCTTGCCGTCCGGCTTGAGGAAGGTAAGCGTGCAGTCGGAAACCTTGCGAAGCGTGAAATTGTTGCAGGGATACAGCTCCAGCTTGGTGACATTTTGCTCACCGCTGACAAAATCGCTGCTTGAGAAAGTTCCGACATAGGTATCGCCGTCCTTCGTTGACATTGTCACAATGTCGCCGGTAATTCCATCCGGTTCATATACTGCAAGCTCACCATTAGCATCGGTTTTCAGCTTTCGCTCAACGCCCGCGCCGTTGGTATAGATCACATCCGTTTCAGCCTTCGGATTGAAGCGGAAAAGATATAGCTTATCCTTCAAGGTGTTGACG
>CAMNAT010000142.1 GCA_946531785.1 uncultured Oscillospiraceae bacterium | reverse complement strand
TTATGGCTACCTTGCCTAAGATGCGGCTTGCAAGGAGAGTTCCCTGACCGCCTACTCCAACTATCATGATATTCATACCGATCAACCCTCCTCTACAGCGTTAAACGGACATACATTTCTACACAATCCGCAGCCGTTGCACTGTGTTCTGTCTATCTTTACCTCGCCGCCCTCAACGGAGATCGCCGGACAGCCGAGCTTCATGCACATCTTGCACTTTTTGCACTTGTCGGTTATATGGCAGTGACCGCTGTACTTCTTACGCATCGGCGGCAGAAGCGCGCACGGACGCTGTGCCACGATCACCGACGGAGCCTCGCGCTCAAGCTCCTCTTTAACGACCTTCTCGAAGTTCTTTACATCGAACGGATCGGCAACAACTACATTCTCTATACCTATCGACTTGCAGAGCGCTACAAGATTTACCTGCTTTGTCTCCTCCTTACGGATGGTATAGCCGGTTGTCGGGTTATCCTGATGTCCGGTCATGCCGGTTATTGAGTTGTCAAGGATAATAACGGTGTTATTGCCCTTGTTATAAACTATATCAACAAGTCCTGTTATGCCCGAATGCATAAAGGTCGAGTCGCCTATAACGGATACGAGCTTTTTGTTGAACTCTGCACCCCTCGCCTTTGCCATGCCGTGAGCCGCGCTTACGGATGCGCCCATGCATATGGTGGTATCAACAGCCTGCAGCGGCGGTGTCGCGCCGAGCGTATAGCAGCCGATATCGCCCGATACGGTAACGCCGAGCTTTTTGAGCACATAGAAGGTGCCTCTGTGCGGGCAGCCCGCGCACATTACCGGCGGTCTTACCGGAGTCGGCTCGTCGATAACATCGAACGCCGGAGCGTCCTCGCCCAGTACCACCTTCTTGATCATTGCCGGTGTGTACTCGCCGAGCAGCGTGAAGCTGTCCTTGCCTATGACCTCTATACCGAGACTCTTTACAAACTCCTCGATAACCGGATCAAGCTCCTCGATTATGTAAACCTTTTCATACTTTGCCGCAAAATCGCGTATCTTCTTTTCCGGCAGCGGATAAACAACGCCGAGCTTTAAGAAGTCAGCCTTATCACCCAGAGCCTCCTTTGCGTAAACATAAGCAATACCCGCGGAGATAACGCCTATTTTTGAGCCGTTTTCCTCAACTGTGTTGAGCTCTGTCGTCTCCGCCATTGCCTCAAGCGCTCTCATGCGCTCCTCAACAACTACATGGCGCTTTATAGCATTGCCAGGCATCATAACATACTTGCCCGGGTTCTTCTCGTAATCCTTTAACGGCTTGTCCGCTCTTTCCTGCTCCTCAACAAGGCTCTGTGAATGCGAAACTCTTGTTGAAAGCCTTATGAATACAGGTGTGTCATACTGCTCCGAAAGCTCAAAAGCCTTCTTTGTATAGTCGCGGCACTCCGCGCTGTCTGACGGCTCCAGCATGAGTATCTTTGACGCCTTTGCATAATGGCGCGAATCCTGCTCGTTCTGTGACGAGTGCATACCCGGATCGTCAGCCACACAAAGCACAAGTCCGCCGTTCACACCCGTATAGCTTACGGTAAACACGGGGTCTGCCATTACATTGAGACCGACATGCTTCATGCATGACATAGCCCTTGCGCCGCCTATCGATGCGCCTATGGCTACCTCGCAGGCTACCTTCTCATTCGGTGCCCACTCCACATATACATCCTCATATTTTACGATATTCTCTGTGATCTCGGTACTCGGTGTGCCGGGATATGAGGAAACAACGCCAACGCCGGCCTCATACGCACCGCGCGCCACTGCTTCGTTTCCAAGCATAAGTTTCTTCACTTCTGTGTCCTCCATTTTATTTAATTATCAACATTATATTATTGTATCAAATATTCGACAAAACGTCAAGTGTTATATACCGCCATTATTGATTTTTTCAGCTTATCCTGAGTATTGTCCCCATTTCCGATGACATCTCACTGCTGTAGAACTCCGTAATGAGCCTTTCCATATACTCAGCATCCTTAATGCCCGCGGTCTCATACGCAGAATGCATCGCAAGCTGCGCCATGCCGATATCCGCGCCGCGCACGGATATATGATGATTCATAAGATTGCCGAGCGTCGAGCCGCCGGCGATATCGCTGCGGTTATGATAATCCTGCAGCGGCACATCTGCGCGCTGCGCTATCGTCCTTACGACCGCCGCGGAAACGGCATCGGTCATATACTTCCCCGACGCGTTGAATTTGAGCACCACGCCGCCGTTCAGTCTCGGGCGGTTGACCTCGTCGGCCTTGCTCATATAATTCGGATGCGCCGCGTGCGCATTATCCGCCGAAAGCATAAAGCTCGATGCGAGCAGTCTGCCGTACTCCGCATCATCCACGCCGAGCGCGTGATTTATCCGCGTCATTGTATCGGTAAAAAATGTCGATTCTGCGCCCTGACGCGTGAGCGAGCCCGTCTCTTCGTTATCGAACGCCGCGAATATCTTCAGCATCCCCGTCCTTTCCGACCGCACAAAAGCGGATAATGACAGGTAAACACACGCAAGATCGTCTATCCTCGCACTTGAAAAGAATTCACCCTCAGCGCCCAACACCGCGCCCGGCTGACGGTTATACAGGTACAGATCGCAGCTGATGATGCTCTCACACCTTACGCCCGCACTGTCAGCTATGACCTTTACAAGCTCCGTATGCGACTCATCCGAGCGGAATATTGCGGGCATCTCCGTCTGCACATTTACATTAGCGTCCGTCCGCGGCTTGCCCATATGTATCGCAAGCGACGGGATTATCACCATATCCCTTGCCGCGTCAACGATATATTCCCGTATCGTGCCGTTTTCGCTGACGGCGATCCTGCCCGCCACCGAAAGCGGACGGTCGAACCAGGTCTCCTTGAGCATCCCGCCGTATCCCTCGATGTTCAGCCTTATTATGCCGTTCACCGGCGGCAGCTCAGGTGAGCTTTTGAGCCGGAACGACGGCGAATCCGTATGAGAGGCGCAGATCATGAGCCCCTTATGCTCTGCCTCCGGCACCTCAAAGGCGATAACGGACGATAGATTGCGGATAACGAAATATTTTCCGCCGCGATCTATCCTCCATTTTTCGCTCTCAAACAGCTCGGTATAGCCGTTTTTCTTCAGTATCTCTTTTATGTTCGCCGCGGCATGGAACGCCGTCGGCGTTTTGTTTATCTGTTCGATCAGCTTCATTTGTATTCCCTCTTGCTATTTCACGCAGACCTTATCGCGTATTGCGCTGAGCTTGCTCTCGCCGATGCCGCTGACATTCATAAGCTCGTCAACGCTCAGGAACGCGCCATGCTCCTCACGGTATTTAACTATCCTTCCGGCAAGCCCCTCGCCTATCCCGTCGAGCGCTGTCAGCTCCTTTACTGTCGCGGTATTTATATCTACCTTATCCTCCGTCTTTTGCGGCTCCTCGGTAACGACCTCGGCATAATCATTTTTCTCGCCCGGCTTCAGCCGCTCCACAGTGAAATGATCCTCATGAAAATGATCAAGAAGCAGCCCTGCGCCAAGCGCCGCCGCAACTATAACTATCGGTATTATCACCCTTGCCTTACCGCTCAGCTTTATCATCTTCCGCCCTCCTGTGCTGTTCTATGAACGCCGCGTCCTCCTCGGTTATCCATGCATCCTTCAGCATATCCGGACGCTTTCGGAGAGTGGTGAGCAGCGACTCTTCATGCTTCCACTTATCTATCGCCGCATGATTGCCGGACAGCAGCACCTCCGGCACCTCCATCCCGTGCCACTCGCGCGGCTTGGTGTACTGCGGATGCTCTAAAAGCGCCTGGAAATGCGACTCGTTCTGAAACGAGCCGTCATTTGCCAGCACGCCCGGGATAAGCCTTGAAACGGTGTCGATCACCGCCATTGCCGGTATCTCGCCGCCTGTCAGGACAAAGTCGCCGATGGAGATCTCCGCGTCAACGATCTCGTCGAGAACGCGCTGATCTATGCCCTCATAATGGCCGCACAGGAGAACGATATGCCTGAGCTTTGAAAGGCTTATCGCCTCGCTCTGGTCAAACACCTTCCCCTGCGGTGACATGTATATCGTGTACGGCTTATAATCAAGCCCCTCCGCTATCGACATATACGCCTGATACACCGGCTCCGGGCTCATAAGCATCCCGCCTCCGCCGCTGTAGGGAGTGTCGTCCACCTTACGGTGCTTATTCTTTGTATAGTCGCGGATATCAATGAAATTCAGCTCGATAAGCCCCGCCGCTCTCGCTCTGCCGATTATAGAACCGCCTAAGACCGCCTCAAGCATATCCGGAAAAAGCGTCAGTACATCAAACCTCATCATCAAGCCCGTCCATGATATTCACTATGACCTTACCGTTATTTATGTCAACCTCTTTTACCACCTCGTCAATAACAGGCAGCAATAGAGCTTTTTTTCCGTCTCTCTTTACCTCATATATATCATTCGCGCCGGTGTTGAATACATCGGAGATCACTCCGACCCTCTCGCCGTCCTCGGTTAATACCTCAAGCCCTATGAGATCGACTATATAATACGACCCCTCCGGCAGCTCGCCAAGCTCTGAGCGCTCGGCGCACAGCACACAGTTCTTGTACTGCTCTATATCATTTATATCATCATACTCCGCAAACTTGACGATGAGGTTATTTTTCTGATACCTCACGCTCTTTACAGTCAGCGGGATGTCTTCCTTTCTGGTTCTTAAATATACCCTTTCAAGCCGCTCAAAATCCTCGGGAGCGTCCATCCACGGCACGACCTTTACCTCGCCGCGCAGGCCGTGTGTATTGGTTATCTTGCCAACCTCAAGCAAATCATTTTTCATATCAACGGATCCTTTCGCCAATTTAGAGAAAAGGCTGCTTCCCAATGTGAAGCAGCCACGATCTTTACTCTACGATATCTACCGAAACTTTCTTGTTTTCGCGGCTTGCCGCAGCTTTTACAACAGTGCGGAGCGCCTTTGCGATCCTGCCCTGCTTACCGATCACCTTGCCCATATCGCTTTCGGCAACTCTAAGTTCAAATGTGATCGAGCCGTCTTCATTCTCGATTTGTTTTATGTCAACCTGATCCGGATAATCGACAAGCGCTTTTGCGATGATCTCCAAAACTTCCTTCATCGTATTTCCTCCCGATTATTCGATAACGCCAGATTTCTTGAGAAGTGCCTTAACTGTATCTGTCGGCTGTGCTCCGTTTGCGAGCCACTTCTTAGCCTCATCGGCATTGATCTTTATTGTTGAGGGATTTGTAAGCGGATCATATGTGCCTATCTCGGCAATGAACTTACCGTCTCTGGGCGATCTTGAATCTGCAACAATCACTCTGTAAAACGGCGCCTTCTTAGCACCCATTCTTCTCAGTCTGATTTTTACTGCCATTGTATTTTCACCTCCTGAATAAGATTTTGCTGTATAATCAATTAAAGAAATTAATTATCGTGTTTAAATAAGTCTGCCCTTGCGCAAGCGGTTGAGCAACCTCTGCTGCTTTCCGCCCGAGAGCTGTTTCATCATCTTCTGCATCTCGGCAAACTGCTTTAAGAGCTGGTTCACATCCTGAACGCGTGTGCCGCTGCCCTTTGCGATGCGTATCTTGCGGTTTGCGGCAATGATCTTCGGATTATGCCGCTCCTGCGGTGTCATCGACTGGATGATAGCCTCGATATGCACCATTTTCTTTGCGTTCTCGTCAGTATCGACCATGTCGAGCATCTTTTTATCAACGCCCGGCAGCATACCGAGTATCTGTGAGAACGAGCCGAGCTTCTTGATCTGATTGAGCTGCTCGAGGAAGTCCTCAAGGTCAAACTGCTGCTTCCTTATCTTCGCTTCAAGCTGCGCCGCCTGCTTTTCGTCAAACTCCGCCTGAGCCTTGTCCACAAGTGAGAGGATATCGCCCATGCCGAGTATTCTCGACGCCATTCTGTCAGGATGGAACACCTCAAGGTCGCCGAGCTTTTCGCCCGTTGACGCAAGCTTTATCGGCGCGCCCGTAACCTGCTTTACCGACAGCGCCGCACCGCCTCGGGTGTCGCCGTCGAGCTTTGAGAGGATAACGCCGCTGATGCCGAGCTTTTTGTTGAAGGTCTCCGCGACATTTACCGCATCCTGACCTGTCATTGCATCGACGACCAACAGCACCTCTGCCGGGTTCGTCTGAAGCTTTATATATGCAAGCTCGCGC
>CAMNAT010000141.1 GCA_946531785.1 uncultured Oscillospiraceae bacterium | reverse complement strand
TGTTACATCTTTTCAGATGTTCAAGAACTCACACTGTTCATTTTTCAATGTGCAATCTCGCCACTCACCACTCTCGGTGACGACTAATCTATAGTACCACATTTATTCCCGTTTGTCAACAATTTTTTTCTTATTTTTTTTGAATTTTAAATCTTTTGTTCTATTTTAACAAACAGTTTAATATGATTTCAGTTTATATCATTTATTTCTGATAATCAATATGCAAAAACAGGCAGTGGTCCTGCCTGCTTAGCTGAGTTATTCATATTCAGTTATTCCGCAGGATGGAATGTCATCTCATATGCCTTTGATGTCAGATACGCCCCGATCTCCGCATCAACAAGACTTAGCTTTAAAGAATCCAACTCCTGCACAGCTGTTATATATTGCGACGAGGTCGACAGCCCTAACTCGTATGACGTCTTCTGAGCGTCGGCCTGCTGTTCTTTCAGCTCGATAGCCTTATCCAGATAATCAAGCTTTCCGTATGTGCTCGTCATTGTGTTATAAGTATTTATAACCGCCAGCCTCAGATTTCCGACATTTTCATTATACTCAGACTCTGCCTTTGCATATGCAAATTTCTGCGCCTGATAATCCGCCATTCTGCTGGTATATAAGGCTCTGTATTCGTTTAAAAGTCTTTCCTGAAGCTTGAGCCCCGCATCCAGATTCAGCTTGTTTGCAGTCTTATCTATACCTGCTAGCGCTGCGCTTAATGAAACAGCGCTCATAGGCTTTCTTTCAAATGTTCCCGTCAGTGTTATATCAGCATCCGCCGGGTAGCCCATCATCTGCTTCAGCTCGGCATACATATAATCCCTGCCGCTCACAGCATCGTTATAATCATTCTGAGCCTGGATAACAGCTAGTGAAAAGCTTGATGCTTCTATATTCCCTATCAGCCCTTCCTCATTGCGCGCCTTGGCAATGCGTTCATTATCCTGCGCGTTGCTCAGAGCCTCCTGCGCAACAATGATCTTCCGATCCGCATTCAGACAGGAGTAAAACTTATTCTCAAGCTGCATTGTCAGCTTATATTTCGTGTCCCCTATCGACCGCTTTGCGATCTCAAGCTGGATACCATCGGAATATACAGTAAATCCGCCGGCAGCGAGCATAGTATTTATGTCATTTACTGTTCCGGCTGCACCCTTGTCATTTAGTCGTTTTCTTAACCCATCGTCCGCCTTCTGCTTCAGTTCCAGATAGGATATGTTCTCATTTTCCGCCTTTATATCAAGACTGTTTGCAAGCATATACTCCACAGCTTCACTCGCGGTAAATGTCGTTTTATTTGCTGCTGTCATCTGTGTTGCGCTTTCTGCGGCGAGCGCCGACGGTATTGCGGATGTTACCGATAACGCGAGCAGCGACGAAATTAGCTTTTTCATCATTTCTCTCCTTTACTATCATCGAATATATGGTCGGAACCATAACAAGATTAAATACCATACATATTGTAAGTGCTGCCATGAGCAGTACCGCCATGCCTATAAATAATGTCTGTCCGGACAACGCCAACGGCAGGAAGCCCAGAACTGTTGTCATCGTACTCATAAGTATAGGCCTCAAACGCTTTTCTCCGGCGATACGGCAGGGGGCATTTATCGACGACCCGTTTTCCCTTTCGCCGTTTATGAAGTCCACAAGCACGATCGCGTTCGCAAGCACTATGCCGAGCATACTGAGCACGCCGAGCATCGCGAAGAAGCTTACCTGCATATGCAGCATAACAAGCGTTGATATCCCGAATACCGCGCCCAGCGGAACAGACGAGAACAATAGTAATATCATCCGGAATTTCCCGTACTGCACAAACAGCACAAGCGCTATAACAAATATCGAAATCAATCCGGCTATGCCGATCTTGCCCATTGTTTCGCTTCCGGCATTCTTTTCGCCCTTATATTCAAACGATATACCCTCCGGCAGCTCCATCTTTTCAAGATGCTTTTCGTACTCGCCCTGAACAGTGCTTGAGCCATAGCCGTTTTTGACATAGCCGCCCACTACCGCGCCTCTTACACCGTTTACATGCTTGATCGCATTTTCCTCGGGATTAAGTGAAATGTCCGCGAACTGCTTTACCATGAACTTGTTCCCCGAGGATGCCTTTACTCCATAGTTTGCAAGATCCTCCGTGCTGTCAAGCTCAGTCTTTACATTTATGTTATACTGCTTACCATTGCGATAGAACACAGATGCATTTCTTCCGCTGATAGCGATATTAAGCTCGTTTTGTATTTCCTGAGTAGTAAGCCCAAGCGTATTGCGCTTTTTATCATCTATATCTACAAAGTAGCCGTATGTTGAATAATGGCTGTCGTTGGAAACACCCTTTATTCCCTCTATACCTTTAAGGATATCCGCCGCCTGTGCAGAAACTGTATTGATATCCTCCATGTTGTCGCCCTTTACATAGATAGCTACAGGCGCCTCGGTCGACGGAACTATGCCAAGCTCATCTGCAACAACATCCGCGCCGGTTATATTCGCATCAAGCCAATCCTGTACGAAGTTTACCATCTCATAGGTCTTTTTGAATCTTCCACCCTTTTTAAGATCGAGCTTTACACAGATATCACCGTTTGATTTACTCTCGCCTCTGTCGATAACCGAGAAGTTATATCGCGGCACACAAATGCCGACACCCGAAAGAACTGTCTCGCTCTCAGGCTGCTCCATAAGGAAATCCTGTATGGTCTTAACAACATTTTCCGTGCTTGTTAGATCATTGAGTACCTGATTCGTTATACGCACTATCAGATACGGCTTATTGGTCTTTGGCATCATCTGCATTGACGAGAATTGCGATATACCCATAAACAACGCAAACATCGCAAGCACAACACACACAGCAGACTTTTTATGAGAAAACGCAACACTGAACAGTCTTCTGTACAGTCTTACCGAAATGCCCTCTTTTTTTGCTTTCTTTCCCGTTTTCTCCGTTGTCGGCTTCAGAAAAAGATAGCAGAATATCGGTGTCACCATTATCGATACAACGAACGATGCCACCATGCTTATTACCGCTATATACGGTATGGCTATAGCCACCTGACGATTTGTTCCCTCAAGCGTAAACATGGAAGCGAAAACCGTTACAGTCGTCACCATCGAGAGGAAAACGGATAGAATGACCTTCTTAACGCCCTTCTGACATGCTTCCATACGCTCCATTCCCTCGTCCATACAGGTCTGGATGGAGTCGCTGACAACGATAGAGTTATCGACCAGCATTCCCAGCACCATAATGAGCGAAGCAAGGGAAATAAAGTGTATCTGCACCTTAAATACCGACATCATTATGAAGGTTATGAATATAATAACAGGGATAGCTATGGAAACAATCAAGCCGTTTCTGCGGTTCATTCCTATCATTATAACGATCATAACTATTACGATCGCCTCGATAAGGCTGACGATGAAGTTATTTATATCGTCACGCACATCATCTGACTGGAAATACACCTCGCGTATCTTTATGTTATCGGAAAGTGTCTTTTCAAATTCATTAACAACGCCCTTTACCTCATCCGCCTTTGAAACAACATTCAGATCGTCCTTGAAATACAGCGAAACAAGGATACTCTTCTGATTTTCAAGCAGATAATACGAGCTGTCGTCCGGCTCCTTGATCTCTATCTGAGCAATATCCTTCAATCTCAGCAGCGTACCGTCCGCAGACGAGCTTATTATGATATTCTCGACCTCTTCTATACTGTCGTATCTGCCCGAGGTGGTAACGGATATCTCATTCCCCTCGACCTTCATGTTGCCTATCGGCAGTATGGCATTGTTTGCCGCGATAAGCGATGTCACCTCATATAACGAAAGATTGAGATTATTCAACCTCTCGGGATCTATATTTACCGAGACCTCACTATCATTGTTTCCGGATATCTTTATCTGCGAAACTCCCTTTATCTGTTTCAGTCTGTCGGATAGATCGGTCGCTCTTTGCGAGAGCACATCGTTTGAAACATTTTCATTGCCAGATACCGCTATTACAAGCGATGCCGTATCCATAGCGTTGGTATTTACCATTATTGATGTGACACCGGACGGGAGCTCACTCTTTACCTCCGTCATTTTACGGCGCAGCTCGATCATATCCATGTTCAGCTCATCCTGAGGGATGCTGAGATTGAATGTCACGCTGACTGAGCAGGCATTCGCCATTGAAACGGATGTACTCTTATCATAGCCGGTAACACTCTGACATGTGTCCTCTATCTTCTTGGTAACTTCCTTTTCTACCTCGGCACTCGTTGCGCCGGGATATATTACAGTCACTGTTGCCATCGGCAGATCGACCTTCGGGAAGGATGCGCGCGGCATCGCGTTATAGCACGCAAGACCGCCTATAGTTATGGCGATGAGCAGAACAAAGATTATGGTTTTGCGTTCTATAAGTCCCTTTATGAGCTTATTTATCATTTTGCATCACCGTCTTCCTTCTCCTTGACCCTATCATTATCATTGAGCGACTTTATGCCCGATGTAACGATCCTTTCATTATGAAGATTCTTTGCTCTGACGGTAGTGTTGCGCACCTCACCAAGCTCTACCTCAACACGCGACACGGTGTTATCCTCATTCACCTTATATACATAATCTATGCCATCGATGTTTATAACGCTTGATATCGGGATGAATACGCCGGTGTTATGCTCTGTAACAAGCTCCACATCCACGATCTGTCCCATGGTGAGAGCGTTATTGTCAAATGATATGTCCACTGTATATGTCTGCGTCTTTTCATCAGGGTACTGGGCGATCGTGTCGATCTTGCCCTCTGTATCGTTATTTATCCTGATCTCAAGAATACTTTGAAGATCACTGTAATCAGAAGTGGATACGCCGACAGAAACGACCTTTGTATCCGACTTGACGATAACCACCGGTGTTCCTGCGCCGGTCATCTCCCCCTTCTTGACATTGACCTTCATTACATATCCGTCAGCATCGGCTTTCAGTGTAGCATTCGATACTGCACGATCAGCCTGCTCAGAGGCAAGCGCGGAAATGTTCGCCGCCGCTGTCTGGCTGCTGACATCAGACTCCATTGATTTTCTCAGATTTGCAAGCTCCTTATTTGCTGTTTCGAGCTGTGCCGCTGACTGGGCACGCTGCGAATTGAGCGATTCAAGCTGAGCACGCATAGAGCTGACCTGCGCACGATTTGATGCAAGCTGTGTATTCATTGAATCTATCTCAAGCTTTTTGCTGTCAAGGTTTGCGAGATTACCTATATGCGCCGCCTCCAGCTGAGAAAGATTTACTTCATAGTTGGATTTCTGAGCTGCCGCCTGAGCATAGGATGCCTCGGCATCATTATATTTCACCTGTGTGCTTTCGACCTCTGACTTGGAAACCGCTCCCTTATCATAAAGGGTCTGCATTCTTTCAAGATTTGTCTTTGCAAGATCTACCGCCTCACGCGTGCTTTCAAGCTTCTTTTCATAAGCCTCAAGATTCTCCTTCGTTGCAGCTATCTGAGCGTCATCGGTATCGACGGTTTTCTGCAAAGCCTCAAGCCCCTGCTGCGCGATAGGTATGCTCCGTTCATAATCACGCACGCCCTGCTCTGCCGCTGAAAGCGT
The DNA here is from genome assembly GCA_946531785.1 of uncultured Oscillospiraceae bacterium. GTDB lineage: Bacteria > Bacillota > Clostridia > UBA1381 > UBA1381 > Ornithomonoglobus. The sequence continues at coordinate 605 of CAMNAT010000141.1, read as the reverse complement.
CTGACGATATGCGCCTATATTTGAATCGATCGCGGATATACCCGTTCTTAATGTTCTGATATTTATCTCCGCATTCGTTATATTCGTAAGATATGTAGCTTCAGTTTTATTTAGATTATTCTGTGATATCGCTTTGTTATTACGGCTCTGCGCCGCGCCGTTCATAAGCTCAACAGCGTCAAGCTGCGCAAGAGTATCTCCGGCATGAACAAAGTCTCCCTCTTTTACATATACCTCCTGCAGGCGTCCGCCGCTTAAGAAGGAATAGTTTTTCGATTCCTTTGAACGAACTATTCCCTGATAATCCAACTTTATATCATAAACATCGCTTTGCGTCATCTGTGATGTTATGAGCTTGCCTTCCGCCTCCGACGCGTTTTTACCGCAGCCGCAAAGAGAAATAAGTGCAACTGATGCCGCCGCTAACGATACTATTTTTCTGTTCACTTTAACACTCCCCGTACTGTATTTATATAGATCGGTGTACAAATTCCGATATATTCCCATTATACTATAATAATATCCTATAATAGTATACATAGTAAAGGTAAAAATGTCAATAAACAATTATAAATAAACGTATATAAATAGACATATGTATATTA
>CAMNAT010000140.1 GCA_946531785.1 uncultured Oscillospiraceae bacterium | reverse complement strand
CCGCAGTGTATAACAAATCCAAGACCCCATTGAGCTATGGCGGAGAGCCGCCGCAGATACTTGTGGAGGGTGATTTCACACCTACGGCAGAGCTTGTTGTTGACGAATTCAATCCGGCGGCTGTTGTGGACAGCTCAAAATATGACGCTGTGGCGGGCTATGGCTTCATGGTGCTGCAGAACGGCGAAAAATATGATGGGGAAATGCGCGTGAGGGTGCGTGTGCCGCAGGACGGAGGCCGCATCAGGATAGGACTGGTCAAGGAGAATTCTATCATAATAGCCGACAGCGAAGAGGACGGACATTATCGTGTATTCGATCCGGCGGGCGCGGAGCGGTTTATCGTGCTCAGATCGAGACCGAGTATGCTGCCGTATATCATCATAGGGGTTCTGTTGCTTACTGCGCTAGCGCTGTTGTTCCTGTTCCGCAAAAGGATCAAGGAGTGCAAGCTGTTTAAGGCGTTTAGAAGATAGGAATGGAGAATGAAATGGAAAAAAAGAGGAACAGAAACGCTGTGCGTTCTGAGAATATGATCACACAGGCATATATAGGACTGTTGCAGGAGCTGCCGGCAGAGCGGATAACCGTCACTGCGATCGTAAAGCGCGCCGAGCTCAACCGCAGCACCTTCTATGCGCATTTCGGATGCCCGGAGGATGTGCACAGGATGCTTGAGCAGCGCATTGCCGATGAGCTGCTGGAGAGCATAAACCAGGTGGATCTTAAAAATACGATGAAAAATCCTAAGCCTTTGCTTGCGGTGGTATCGGAGCTCATAGAGAGCAGAAGGAGCTTTTTGAAGCTTATGTTCGAGCGGAACAGCTCTCTTGGCTGGCTCGACAGGATCAGCGATGCGGTATTGAACAAATTCCTGTCCGATACCGAAAATGTTGCACAGTACAAGGATCGTGACGAGCTGACGGTAAAGCTGAGGTTTTTTGTCGGCGGATATATCTCATTATGCCGCGATTATATAGTGAATAAGATCTCGACACCAATCAGCGAGCTTACCGATATTCTCTCGGAAACTATCGCCGGAGGCCTGCGCGAGGGCATGACGGACAGATAATAAAAATAAATTCACAATAAAAACTCCGAAAAAGATTGACAAATACCGAAAATCAGTGTATAATATCTTTTGTTGTAATTATTGTGAATATGCCGATGTGGCGGAATTGGCAGACGCCCGGGACTTAAAATCCCGTGGGAGTAACTTCCCGTACCGGTTCGACCCCGGTCATCGGCACCAAAGAAATGGCTTGAAACCTAGTGTTTTGAGCCTTTTTCTTTTTCTGAAATAGGGTATAATTAGTGTTGAATTTAGGGCAGTTACTAAAGAATTACTAAAACTGATTTGAAAATTGAAAATTTACTAAAATTTTTGCTGTTTTCTGTTGGTAGATAAGGTTTTAGAGCGTGTTTTTACTTAAAATTGTGGGTTTAAATATTAACAAAATTTAAGCGTGCTTTTTGTGTAATTTGCATAGCTGTATTTTTCTGTTCAAAGAGGGGTACTTATCATATTGTGTGTGGAAAAAAACACGCTTCTAAATTCGGTGAAGTGTTTATATTAGAGGGTTTACACACTTCACACTTTTTCCCCCATTATAAATTTCAGAAAAATGTGGGAATATTAAGCTGCGACGATCTCCAAGCTCCGTTTTTGGAGAGTAACACCGTGATCTTGCCGATAAAATAAAAAAACGTATCCCCAAATTATAGCGGAATACGTTTTTTGTGTGTTAATGTCTTTTTATGGCGCTGATTGTGCCGAAATACAGTCTGCACAAATTCCAGTGTTTAAAGAAAAAGTCAAGTCTTGAAAATGCTTTTTTCCTTGCGAGTGAGATCGGCACGCCCCAGCCCCACCATGCACCGGATGTGTCGTAATCATTTATAGCCTCTTTAAAGGGAGGCGTATTGACAAAGTCCTGGAAAGCATGTTTTCGCGCATCGCGCGGATTCGGATTATTCTTGTGGAAGATGTTAAGCTTCATGCTGTCGACGGAAAGCGAAATAAGGCGATGACTTTTATATTTTTCAAAAATATCAGTATCGTCGGGATATAGCTTTTCCATACATTCTCTGTGATGCCCGATCAGCGAAATTGCTGTTTCGGTGAAATCCGGGTTATACCGCTCTGTTATGCCCTGCATATCTTTTCTGTAATAGTACATCACGTATGGCAGATATGCGATTTTTTCCGCATAATAATATGCATATGTATTAAAAACGCTGTCCTGCGCCTTTTTTTGACCCGCAGGGAAAAGCAGCTCGCGGCTTAAAAGAAAATCGCGTCTGTATATAGCGCCCCATGCCGCATGATAATACGCATCCTTGCCTAATCCGTGTCTGTCCCCGTCAAGCGGTCTCATGCAAAGGCAGGATATGCTTATATCACGTCCGGCGCCGGTGGGCAACTCAGTAAGCCCTGCGGCAGAGCGCGGTGCGTCCTGTCCGGTTTTCGCATTATGAAAGATTCGTCTGTCATGGATAATAATGTCGTACTTTTCGTCAGAAAACGCGAGCGCTGTTTCAATAGCGTGATCTGCAAGAACATCATCTCCGTCTGCAAAAAAGATCCATTTTCCGCGGGCTTCCTTTATGGTGCGGTTTCTCACGCGGCTCAGACCGCCGTTGGTGCCCATATGAATGTATCTGACGCGGTCGTTTGCCGCGGCGTATTCTTTGCAGACCGCGCCTGAGTTATTAGCCGAACAATCATCAATAAGCAAAAGCTCCGTCTCGTCCGTAAGCTGTGTTATGATGCTTTCTATATGCTCGCGCAGATAATTTTCTTTTAAATTATACACAGCGCTTCCTATGGTTAATTTAACAGACATATATTTCTTGCTCCCGTAGTAGTTATTATCAGATCACTGAATATTATATCATTAAAAAAAAACATTGTCAACAAAAGCTGTGAAAAATGTCAAATTATCTGTTGACTTTGAGTAAATTTTAGGTTATAATTATAGAGATGACGCATATATTTTGAAAAAGGAGCAGTTCGTAACATGTATAAGAAAAGAAAGACAGGCTGGGTAGAGCATTTTGATTTTAAGCTGATCGATGTTATAGCTGCGCTTAGTATGTTCATGCTTATTGTTGTCAGGCATCATTCGTTTACTCATACGCAGCTTGTCAGCAGTTCAGCAATACTTGTTTTGTTTGTGCTTTTGTTCGACATAATGACGGATATGCACAGTGACGTAATCACCGGAATGTGGCAGACGAGCGGAAGAAGCGATATAACCGATTTTGAGGAAGTTATAAAGCTTGATATGGAATACATAAGAAATATGAGCGTTATGTTTGATTTAAAGCTGATTTTTAAAACAGTAAGGGATATGCTCCGTGGAGGCAGCGGCGCAAAATAAAACGAAAGACGGGAGACGGATACATTGGCAAGCACACGAACGCAAAACGCAAGAAGAAATATATACGCTTCTATTGCAAATAAATCTGTATCCATGCTGATGCCGTTTGTAACAAGAACGGCGATAATATACTTTGTCGGTGTGCTGTACCTTGGCCTTAACGGGCTGTTTACATCGATTCTTTCCGTGCTTTCGCTCGCGGAGCTTGGTGTGGGCGCGGCAATGGTCTTTTCCATGTATGAGCCTATAGCAAAAAATGATGATGAAACGGTATGCGCACTGCTTAATCTGTATAAAAAGATATACAGGATAATCGGCACTGTTATCCTGGGGGCAGGTCTGCTGTTTACGCCGTTTGTAACCAATGTCATTCACGGCGAAATACCGTCCGATACCAATATTTACATATTATATCTGATATCGCTCTCAAACACTGTCGTTAGTTATTTTCTGTTCGCGTATAAGACCTCGCTTCTTGCGGCGAACCAAAGAATGGATGTTACGACAAACATCTCAACGATCCTTTCTATAGTTGTAACCATTGTTCAGATAGCTCTGCTGGCAGTGTTCAGGAGCTACTATGCGTATTGTATCGTTACACCGATATCGACAATAGCCGGCAACCTGATAAGAAGCCGCATGGCGGACAAAATGTTCCCGCAGTATAAGTGCGCCGGACAGGTGAGCCATGAGCTCAAGCAGGAAATAAAGAAGCGCGTTTTCGGTCTGGCAATATACAGAATATCTTCTGTTATGCGCTATTCGCTTGACAGCCTTGTTTTGTCCGCGTTTTTAGGACTTGCGGTCTTGGCAAAGTACAATAACTATTTTGTTATCATGAACGCGATCATCGGTATAATGAATATCGTTACTGCCAATACCACCGCAAGCGTAGGCAATTCTATCGTTCTTGAAAGTCAGGAGAAAAATTATAGGGATTTCCGGAAAATACAGCTTATTTTTATGTGGCTTGCCGGCTTTTTCACTGTCGGTATGTTTTGTATGTATCAACCGTTCATGCGGGTATGGGTAGGCAAAAAGCTCATGTTTGATGACCTTACAATGACTACCTTCTGCGTTTATTTCTTCACAAATAAATGGGGTGATATATGCTACCTGTATCGTCAGAGCGCCGGACTGTGGTGGGAGGATCGCTACAGACCTATAGTAGAGGCGGTCGTAAATCTGGCGCTGAATATAATTCTTGTGCAGATCATAGGCGTTAAGGGCGTAATGCTGTCCACTATAATAGGACTGGTGTTCATAAATTCTATATGGGGCTCAAGAATACTCTTCAAGCATTATTTCACCGATTACAAGCAGTCAAAATATTTACTGGAGCTGGTTTGGTTTACGCTGTGTACCGCCGTTGCGTGCGCGGCTTGCGGAGCGGTATGCAATTTCTTCCCGCAGGCGGACAGGTCTTTAATGGCGTTTGTATATATAGGCATCAGGGGAATTATCTGCACTGTGCTGGCAAATGTGATCTTCTGGATCGGATACAGAAAGCTGCCTCAGTACGCGGAAATGATCGAGCTTGCAAAGCGAATAGTCAAATTCCGCTGATAGCTTTTACTGAGACAGCCTCAATTAAGGTCGGTATTTTGTTTTGCGCGTGCCGCTTCAGCCCTTCAGCCTGCTGTATGTCTGCATAAGCTGCCGCTTGATCTTTGCGGGTATCATCCGCTTTACGGCTCCGATCACGTGCTCCTTATAATGCTTTTTATACCAGTAGAGGAAGGCTTCATAGCCTTTCTTTTTATACATATCCGAGAGAGCATTATGCTCAGGCGTAGGAAGGCTTTAGAAAATAAGTATGCATGGGTTTAACTCCTGCATTTATTTTGCTTGACTTAGAGAATTGTATGTGATATAATAATTTTAGTAATTTTTTCGAGTTACTAAACTGTTACTAAAAAATTACTAAAATTGAGTGAAAAACTGCTCAAAAAGGGGCAATTTCGGGGGTATATGTGTACCAAGGATTTGGGGTAAAAGAAGTAGCAGAAACGGCTTAACTGTGCGATTTTTGGGTGACTCTAAGTGATGTTATAGATACGTTGTCAAACGTAGAGTCAATAGGTTGAATAGGACTTAAAATCCCGTGGGAGTAACTTCCCGTACCGGTTCGACCCCGGTCATCGGCACCACCCAGCCCACCGTTTAACGGTGGGCTGTTGTTGTAATATAGATAACAACACGGAACACAGGTTCGACCCCGGTCATCGGCACCACCCAGGGGCTGCTGCAAAACTTGCGTTTTGCAACAGCCCCATTTTGATGTGATTTATATCCCGTAATTCTGCCGGATCGATTTTATCACCGTTTCGGCGATGTTCATATATCCGGCTTTATTCTTTTTGACCTGGTCGATATTTTTTGGATCATTAGATCTACTGTAGATGCTCCATGTGTCGCGGTTTATACCGCTTTCGTGGTAAAGATCGCACCATTTGGCGTTGTTATGGCTTGCTACCGCTATCTGCATCTTTACAAGATCCTCAAGCGTGCGTCCGCTCCCTTCGGGGTATTCATCATAGCCGGTCGCATCGATCGATTTGGATTTTCCGACGCAGTCCACAGTTACTACCATTATAGGACATCCCGCATTCAGAACGAGCTTCAGCAGCTGCCTTGTCCTGGATATAGCATACTGCATCGAGCCTGCAATGGAGTTCTGTGAGCGCTGAGATTTTTTCTTTTCGTCATACTGCTCGCCGAGCTTGCCGAGTGGTGTTTTTCTGTTGTTGTAGCCGCAATGGATGATAACAAGATCCGTATATTTGACATCAAACACCGAGAGCGGAGCAAGCTCGTTTTTGCCTGTGTATTTTGTTTTCGATTTTCCCGTACCCTTTATCAGTGTGATGATACTCGCC
>CAMNAT010000139.1 GCA_946531785.1 uncultured Oscillospiraceae bacterium | reverse complement strand
AGCGCGCAAAGGAGATACAGACCTCCTCAACAGTAGAGCGCGCGGGTCGCGGCACTATTTTTGACCGCAACGGCAAGGTGCTTGCCGAGAGCGCGTCGGTAAAGACGCTTGTCTGCAACCCGCGCGATGTAAAGGAGAGCGGCGACCTCAACACCTGCGTATCGCTCATCTCGCCGATAATCGGTATGAGTGACACTCAGCTGAGGTCATATCTGACTGAGGCATCTCAGTACAGGATAATCAAAAAGCGCCTGACCGCCGAGGAGAGCAACGCGATCGAGGAGCTGATAAACCCGAAGTACTCCGAGGAAAATACCGCGGAGGCGAAGGCGGAGAACGAGAGGAAGCGCGAGATAAAGTCTGCGCTTTTCGGCATATATTTTGAAAATGACTCAAAGCGGTACTATCCGTATAATGTCGCGTCGCACGCACTCGGCTTCACCGGCTTTGACAATAACGGAATACAAGGTCTGGAGCTGATCTTTGACGATTATCTTTCAGGCATAAACGGCACCGTTAAGCAGAACCGCAACGCGTCCGGCACGACGATAGACGAGCAGCAGGCGGAGTATCTCACCGCTGCTGAAAAGGGCTGTAATGTTGTGCTCACCATCGACGAGGACATACAGCATTTTCTTGAAAAGCATCTTGAGGAGGGCGTGAAGAAGTATAAGCTCAAGGAGGGCGCCGCAGGCATAGTCATGAACCCGAAAACGGGCGAGATACTTGCCATTGCGACCAAGCCCGACTTTGACTGCAACAATCCGTATGATCTCACGCAGTTTCTGGAGTACGCGGTCGAGTTCCGTCCGGACTATCCCGAGGATCATCAGACGCCCGAGCCGGGGGATGAGGACGGGGAGGAAGAGGATGATGAGCCGACCGAGGAGCCGACCGAGCGTCCCACCGAGGATCCCGATAACCTCTCCGACACCTTCGTGAGCCAGGCGAGATCGAAGATGTGGCGAGACAAGGCAGTGCAGGACTCGTATGAGCCCGGCTCGACATTCAAGATCATCACCGCTGCGGCGGCGCTTGAGGAAAACATAGTTGATGAAGACACGACATTTTTCTGCCCCGGCTTCAAGCAGGTAGAGGACAGAAAGATAGATTGCGCAAACACCCGCGGCCACGGCGCGCAGACCTTCTTTGAGGGCGTAAAGAACTCATGTAACCCTGTGTTCATGGAGGTCGGCATGAAGATGGGCGCGGCGACCTTCATGCGCTATTATGAGGCATTCGGCTTCAGGAGGCCGACGGGCATAGAGCTTGGCGGCGAGTCGTCGGGACTGTTCTATGACAAGATGAATCTGGTCGATCTTGCGACCTCATCCTTCGGTCAGGGCTTCCAGGTAACGCCGCTGCAGATGGTAACGGCGGTGTCCGCTGTCGTAAACGGCGGCGAAAGGATGAAGCCGTATCTGGTAAAGGAGATAACAAACAGCACCGGCGTTGTAAAGAGCAACAATCCGGAGGTAGTGAACCGCGTGATCTCAGAGCGCAATTCGGAGCGGATGCGGACAGTTTTAGAGCAGGTCGTTGCCGATCCGGCGGCGACGGGTAAGAACGCGTATGTAAAGGGCTACCGCATCGGCGGAAAGACGGGTACATCGGAGAAGCTGCCGCGAGGCAGCGACAAGCGTGTCGCGTCCTTCGTCGGGTTCGCTCCGGCAAACGATCCGCAGCTTGTCTGCCTTGTAATGCTCGACGAGCCGCAGGTGAACAATAAATTCGGCGGTACCATTGCGGCACCGCTGGTCGGTGATGTTCTTGCCGACTCGCTCGAATATATGGGCGTGAGCAAGCAGTACACCGAGAACGAGAAAGAGGATGTATATATTGAGGTGCCCGAGCTTCGCGGCACTGCTAAGGAGTCGGCAACAAAGCAGCTCACCGACCTGGGGCTGAGGTATCAGATCAAGGGCAGCGGCAGCAAGGTCGTAGACCAGCTCCCCGCGCCGGAGGATAGGCTTGAAACAGACTCGCTCGTGATCCTGTATACAGAGGACAGAGATGAAAACGATATGGTCATTGTCCCCGATCTTTCGGGACATTCGATCAGGGACGCAAAATTTGCGCTCAACCTGCGCGGGCTGAATTTTGAGATCGGCGGCGCGGGACACAGCGAGGCATATAACGCCTTCGCGGTGGCGCAGAGCATTGAGGAAGGAACAAGAGTGCTGCCGGGAACGGTAATAGGTGTGGAGTTCAGGCAGCAGACAAACGACTGACGGGGGTGCAGGAAAAATGTTGGCAGGAGATCTGTTTAAAAACTGCAATGAGGATATAAAGGATATCGATATAACCGGCATAGCCTATGATTCGAGGAAGGTAACAGCAGGAAACCTTTTCGTATGTATAAAGGGCTATGAGACCGACGGACATAAATTTGCCGCATCGGCGGCGGCAAACGGCGCGGCTGTGATCGTTGCCGAGGATAAGATAGATGTGGATGTACCGGTGGTATATGTAGAGAATTCGAGGAAGGCCATCGCCGAGCTGGCGGTTGAGTTTTACGGCCATCCGGCAGATAAGCTCTCGCTCATCGGCATAACCGGCACAAACGGAAAGACTACTATAACCTATCTTGTGAAGAGCATATTGGAGGCTGCGGGCAAGAGCGTCGGAGTCATCGGTACTAATCAGAACATAATCGGAGATAAGCTCCTGCTCACAAAGAGCACAACGCCCACAACGCCCAACGCGTTGGAGCTGCAGCAGCTCTTCTGTGAAATGGTGCTGCACGGCGCGGAGTATGTGGTGATGGAGGTGTCCAGCCACGCACTCGATCTTGACCGCGTGTACGGCTGTCATTTCAGCGTGGGCGTGTTCACGAACCTCACGCAGGATCATCTGGATTTCCATAAGACGATGGAGAACTATTTCCATGCTAAGGCGAAGCTGTTCGACATATCCGACCGCGGCGTGGTGAACTATGACGACGAGTACGGAAAGAGAATAGCCGACGGCAACAGCGGTATTTTAAAGGCAGGCATGGGCGAGGGCTGCGACCTCAGCGCGGAGAATATAAAAATAAGCTCGCGCGGCGCACAGTTCGACATGATATATAAGGGTGAAAGGTATCCGGCAAGCATACGCATCCCGGGCAGGTTCAGCGTGTATAATGCGCTGTGCGCCGCAGGCGCTGCGCTCGAGCTGGGTATAGATATAAAGGATGTATTAAAGGGTCTTGCCGACGCGCCGGGCGTTGTCGGCAGAGTCGAGGTGGTGCCGACCGATACGGATTATACGGTCATAATCGACTATGCGCACACGCCGGACGGACTGGAGAATGTTATAAACTGCGTAAAGGGCTTTGCCGAGGGCAGGACGATAACACTGTTTGGCTGCGGCGGCGACCGCGACGCGACCAAGCGCCCGATCATGGGCGAGATCGCGGGCAGGCTTTCCGATCTCAGCATAATCACGTCCGACAACCCGCGCACCGAGGATCCGGAAAAGATCGTGCGCGAGATCGAGGCGGGCATGAAAAAGACCGACGGCGAGTATGTGCTCATCACCGACCGCCGCGAGGCCATCGGCTACGCGTTAGGCATCGCGAAAAAGGGTGATGTTATCATCCTTGCGGGCAAGGGACAGGAAACCTACCAGATAATCGGCAAGGAAAAATTCGATTTTGACGAAAGAATAGAAGTATATAAGCATTTAAAGAACAAGTAAACGGTTCAGGGGGCTGTGGAAATATTTGCAGCTCCCTGTTTAAAATATGGAGGACAAAACCATGCAGACACTTACTATCAAGGATATCATCCGCGCAACGGGCGGGGAGCTTGAGGCAAAGACCGCCGCGACCGCGGGGCTGGAGATAGATAATGTCACGATAGATTCGCGCAAGGTGCGCGAGGGCTCGCTCTTTGTCCCGCTTCTGGGCGAGAAGCTCGACGGGCATGATTTTATAAATTCCGCGCTTGTGCATGGCGCGTCGGCAAGCCTCACGGAAAAGAGCGTAAGGCTGTCGGAGCCGGGAACGGTGATCCGCGTAAAGAATACGCGCAGGGCTCTGGGCGATATCGCAAGGTATTATAAGCAGAAATATCCCGTCAAGTCGGTGGCAATAACCGGCAGCGTCGGCAAGACCACGACCAAGGATCTTGTTTATGCGGTGCTGTCTCGGCGTTTTAAGTCATATAAAACGCAGGAGAACTTTAATAATGATCTGGGCGTGCCTCTCACCATCTTCGGAATAGAGAAGGAGCATGAGATGGCTGTTATCGAGATGGGTATGAACCATTTCGGCGAGATAGACTATCTTGCCGGCATCGCAAAGCCCGATATAGCCATCATCACCAATATCGGCATGAGCCATATCGAGAACCTCGGCTCGCGCGAGGGCATATTAAAGGCTAAGCTGGAGGTAGTAAACGGCTTCACCGATAAGAACACGCTGTATGTGAACGGTGACGATGAGTATTTAAAGACCGTAGAGGGCGGCAGCTATAGGCTTGTGCGGTTCGGCACCTCGCCGGAAAATGATATTTACGCAAAGGATATAACTCCGCGCGGATTGGATGGCGTGGATTTCACCGTCGTATATCCCGGCGGCGAGTTCAGGGCGCATCTGACGCAGCCGGGCACGCATAATGTATATAACGCGCTTGCGGCGGTATGCGCGGGACTGCATTTCGGCGTGTCGCCGGAGGAGATAGCGCGCGGCATTGAAGGCTGCGAATATTCCGGCGAGCGGCTCGAGATCATCAAGCATAAGGATATAGAGATCATCAACGATTGCTATAACGCCTCGCCCGATTCCATACGGGCGGCGCTTAAAGTGCTGTCGTATTCGGATAAGCCGCGCAAGGTCGCGATATTAGGCGATGTTCTGGAGATGGGCGAGTTTGCCGCGGACGCGCACCGCGCATTGGGCAAGGACGCGCTTTTGGCGGATACGCTCATAACCGCAGGCAAAAACGCGCGGGAGCTTGCCGAGGGCGCGAAAGCGGCGGGTATGAAGGATGTTGTAAGCTATGACAGCACAGACGATCTGTTAAAGGATATAGATAAGCTCGTCCGTCCGGGCGACTGCGTGCTCATCAAGGCATCCCACGGCATGAAATTTATAAAAATAACTGAGGCAATACAGAGAGGATAATAGCGATGAGGGAATTTATCGGCGCAACGCTGCTGTCGCTGGTGCTCGCGTTCGCGATCACCGCGCTCACCGGACGCGCATTCATAAGCTGGCTGCATAAGCTCAAATACGGACAGGAGATCCGCGAGGAGGGACCCGCGTGGCATCAGAAGAAATCCGGCACACCGACCATGGGCGGTATCATGTTCATATTCGGCACGGGTATCGCGGTCATAGCAGATGTATTTATTGCATATATAATGCATAGCATGGATCCGGGACTTATAAAGGCGGTCGTGCTTTTTGTGATCTCACTCGGCTTCGGCGCGATAGGCTTTATCGATGACTATATAAAGGTCGTGAAAAAGAGGAATCTCGGACTCACGGCGCTGCAGAAGTTCCTGCTGCAGCTCGCGTTCGCGGCGGGGTATGTTATGATAATGATGCTTCTGGGGCTTTTAAAGACGGATATAATCATCCCGTTCATCCGCTATACCGTCACCATACCGATATGGCTGTACATCCCGTTCGTGATGTTCGTCGTGGTCGGAACGGTGAACGCGGTGAACCTCACCGACGGGCTTGACGGGCTGGCATCCTCGGTAACGGTGATAGTCGCGCTGTTCTTCGCCTTTTACGCGTTCTTCCGCGCGTTCATGCCGGAGGTGGGCGTATCTGTCTATGCAATGGCGCTGGTCGGAGGGCTTCTGGGCTTTCTGATATATAACAAGTATCCGGCAAAGGTGTTCATGGGCGATACCGGCTCGCTGTTCTTAGGCGCGGCGGTCGCGCTGATGGCGGTGGATCTGAACATGCATATCTATCTCATCATAGTGGGCTTCATATACTTTGCTGAGACCTTGTCGGTAATTATCCAGACATCGTATTTCAAGTACACAAAGAAAAAGTACGGCGAGGGTCGCAGGGTGTTCAAAATGACGCCTATCCATCATCATTTTGAGATGTGCGGCTGGAAGGAAACAAAGATAGTGGCGGTGTTCTCCGCCGTGACCTTCCTCCTCTGCCTGATAGCATATTTCGGTTAAGACAGGGGATCCCCCGATCGAAAGGAGGTGCCGGTTTGGCACGAGCTGACAGCCGCGGAGGAACGCGCCGCGTAAAGGTCGATCCAAGGAAAAAGACCGCGCCAACGGCACGCAGCGCGGCAAGACCCGCGCAAA
>CAMNAT010000138.1 GCA_946531785.1 uncultured Oscillospiraceae bacterium | reverse complement strand
CTGAATCTACGGTATGCATAATATCAAGCGGCCGCGCCTCTGTCATCATGTCCCACTCGCTGTCTGTTTCGATACCGCGCAGCCCATGTATATGCTCAAATACCGGTGTGCCGAACAGCTTCTTGTTGGTCTCGACCGCTTCCTGAAACCGTTCCTCCATATCTCGGATCTCCTGCGGCTCCTCCTGATCCGGCGGGTAATAGTAGCTCTTGGCATCGTCATATTCCTCCGCTGCAGCGGTTTCTTTTTGCGCGATAATGGACTCGTCCTTTTTAGCTGATGCGCGCCCCACATAATTGTCCATATCATATACAAGGACAGTGTCACCGTTTGGGCCGGTTATAGTCTGGCACGGGATCCGGAATGAGTAATCCGTATCCCAACCCATACTGTCATACAGCACCTTACATAAAGCTCCCGCACCCTTGTGTTTCGCATCCCAAACTATCGCATTGGGATGATCAGGGCTGCAGGGTCTTACAACTATCATGCGCTCCACCGGATTAAACAAAAATTCTACGAATTCCGTATGCGGAAGTCTTGACATACTGCTTTTACTGAATGCGAACCCTTTTGTCGTAATGCGTATTACCGGCTCATGCAGACGCGAGAACATTTCGCCGCTTACCACCTGAAACGCTTTGACTGCTGCATCTCTTATCCGGTTCTCTGTGTCATCGGCGGCTTTGCCTTCAAGCTCGTCCTTTATCTCCTGCTCCGCCGCTGTAAGGTCCCTTGCGATCTGGGCGATGCCGTGGTCATCTACAAGACCGCCTATTCGCCGGCCCGCCTCCGGCAGATACTCGGTACCCAGGTCTGTTTCAAGCTCCTCATCAAGCAGACCCATACAAATCTGCCCCGCGCGGTAATAGTCCTCAAAATCAAAGCCTGCCCATGACCTGTTCATGGAAATGTATCCCGTGAGCGTGCCCCGGTCTATTATGCGCATGGGAAGGTATGTGCCTTCATGTCCGTATTTACGGCTGTTCAGTATCCGTTGAGCCGCGTTCCACATCGCTCTGCTGACTATAGCCTCGTGATGATCCGGCTGAAAATATTTATTCTTTTTACCGTTGTTTTTCTTGGACTTGTGGTCCTTGTAATTGGGTGTATAGGTTTTTCTCGCAAGAACATCACCGCAATGCTTTTCATTGCGCATGCTTGCGATAACACTGTTCGCTGTCCAGTGCGTGTTTAGTGTTCCGTCCTTGCGCCGCCCGCCTGTGGGGATCGCCATTTCCGTAAGCACATCGGCTATCTCCTCCGGCGTTCCGCCGTTAACAAGTGTGGAGTACATCCAACGCACAACCCGCGCTTCAGTCTCGTTTATGGCTAAGATTTTCTTCTTCCCGCCATAGCCGTCCGGGACTTCGACCTTATCGTAGCCGAACAGGCGCGGTGTGAGGAACCTGCCTCTGCTGAACCGCCATTCGAGCGATAGCAGTATTGCCTCACTTTTCATATGGCTCTCTTCCTGCGCCACCATCGCGAGCACAAACAGTATTATCCCGCTCGTCTGTGACATGGTATCGAGGTTCTCCTGCTCGAAGAACACACGGATCGGCGGGTCATGGTTCTGCAAGGCTTCTCCCCAGCCGATACAGTCCATCAGATTACGCGCAAATCGTGATACCGCTTTGGTAATTATCATGTCGATCTTACCGTCCATTGCGTCCTTCATCAGCTTTTGGAACCCCTGGCGGTGGGCTGTATTCGTGCCTGAGAACCCGTCGTCAACATAGCAGCCGGCATACCTCCAGCCGGGGGTCTCCTTTATCTTTTTCATATACTGCTGTATCTGAAGATGGATAGAGAGCTTTTGGTCTATATCGTCCGTTGATACCCTGCAGTATGCCGCCACACGGAGTTCGCGTTCCTCCTCCGGAGCAATTGATGCCGCTGCGATCTTATGCACATTCCGTCCGTCCTGAGCATCAAGCTGCCGCACTAACGCGTTCTTCTCACGCTGACGCTCTGATTCGAACCCGGAGCCTACCGGTGTTTTCTTGAGTCTTGCCGCGCGTTCGGCGGCAGTCTTTTTGACATCATCCATTGTCTCACCTCCCGTGCGTATGAGATTTTCCGTTTATTCACATAATCAGCCTCCCTCCAATTATTCACTTACCATTTATGGCACGATCATATTACCATAGGTGTTTGCATCTGTCTACGTCTGTGCAGACGTATTCCGGCAAAAAATATTAAACAAAAAAATGACCGCTTTTTTATACAAAATTCTACTAATAGCGATCATTTATATGTTATCGTCAATACTATGCTCAAATATGACCTCATACGGATCAAGCTCAAGCAGGGCACAGATCCTGAGTCCTATCCGCATAGGACAGTTAGAGAGCTTATGGTGCCCGTACTCGTATCTCTGATACTGATGTATGCTCATTCCAAGCTCTACCGCTACCTCTCCCTGAGTCATCCCCAGCTCCAGCCTCCGCTGGCGAAGTATCCTGCCTTCCCTGACTGTCATTATGTGTCACCTCTTTTATCTTTTTTGCAGTCTTGCAATGTATATACTTATCATTATACATATAGCTCAAATCAGTAGATTTATCAAGTGATTTTTCAGAAATATACTACACAAATATGCTCCGTTTGTTTTGTTTATATTTACCCCCTTTAAATTTGCTTTTACGCAATTTCAGCCACAAAAAAGGAGCCGGACGAATCCGGCTCGGTTACATATATCCGCTATAGGTCCAAATCAACATGTATCTCCGTTCCGTTTATAAACCTCACCCGCACATCATCCTTGGCATATACGGTGATTCTGTCAACAAGCATTATAAACATCTCATTGTCAAATTCGGTAACCTCGGTGTCCATGCCATCAAGCATCTGCAGGATATCGCTTATGCGGCTCTTGGTGATCCGCCGCCTTGCTATCTCATCAGCTGTAGCATCAACCTTGTTTTTGATGTCCCTATACTTCCTTTCAAGCTCGGCATACTCCGCTTTAAATTCTGTCTGGTCAAAGGCAAGCCGGGCATTCCGCTCAATATATGCGTTCATTGTCTCAGTAAGCTCGTCAAGCTTCCTTTCCGTCTGTTCCAGTGTCTCCTGAAGCTCTGCGGTATTATATAACGCTTCGGAGGCTTTAAACTCAGCTCGCAGTTGCTCCCGCATAGGCAGCAGCATGTTTACTGCCCTCACAATTGCATCCTTCAGCTCATCTTCGGTAAAGTGCGGAGTAGTGCATTTCCGTTTATTCTTGAACTTTCCGTTGCACCGCCATATCTTCCGTCTATACTTGTCATTAGAATGCCATACCTTTGATCCGAAAACGCTGCCGCACTCGCCGCAGAACACTTTACCTGAAAGAACATATTTGCTGTTCCTATTGTTTATACCGTTTCTGCCGCTTTCCACCAATCTCTGTACCGCATCGAAGGTATCGGCGGGAATGATCGCTTCGTGATCATTCTCTATGTAGTATTGCTGCACCTCACCGTTATTCTTTTTCACTTTTTTCGTTAAAAAATCAACTGTATAGCTTTTCTGAAGCAGCGCATCACCCTTATATTTTTCATTGGTGAGTATGCTTTTTATATTATTATCGTGCCATTGCTTTTTCCCTGTCACTGTGGGGATGCCTTCCTCTGTGAGCTTACGGGCTATTCCGCTAAAGCTGTAGCCGTGCAGATACATTTTATATATCCGCCGAACCAATGCCGCCTGTTCCTCGTTTATTACCAGTTTTCCGTCTGCGCCCTTGTCATAGCCGAGAAACCGGGAATAAGCAAGCGTGACATCGCCGTCTGCAAACCGCTTGCGTTGTCCCCATGTGGTGTTCTCTGATATATTCCGGGCTTCCTCCTGCGCCAGTCCCGACATAAAGGTGAGTAGCAGATCACCTTTACTGTCAAAGGTATATACATTTTCCTTCTCAAAATAGCACTCGACATTGTGATCTCTGAGCTTCTGTATAGTTGTCAGGGAATCAACGGTATTTCTCGCAAACCGGCTGACGGATTTCGTGACGATAAGGTCTATCTTTCCATCAAGGGCATCCCTTATCATTTCATTGAACCCATCACGCTTCTTTGTGCTTGTACCTGTTATTCCTTCATCGGTATATACCTTGACAAACTCCCAGCCCTCATGCTCCTTTATGTATTTTGTGTAATAGTCTATCTGTGCTTCATAGCTAGTTAACTGCTCAAGCATATCTGTTGATACTCTCGCATAAGCCGCCACGCGTCTCAGCCTCGGCTCATCGATCGGTGATGAGGTGTATCTATCAATCGTCGGCGGTATTATCCGTACTTTTTTTGTCATTGTACCTCCTCCCTGCAGTGTTGTCAGACTAATATATGTTTACGGCAACTCGGCTGACACCGCTCGCGGTGGCTGACGAGTCTTATTCGCTTATTTGACGACATTGCTCCTCCTTGAATTCCACGGCACTGTTTTCTCTGTTCCGTCCTTAAAGTATAAGGTCAGCTTATTATTTGATAAAACAACTATACGCTTGATTCTTTCCTTGTAAAGCCCCTCATCAAACTCTGACAGTTCCAGTGCCTCTTTAATGACTCGTTTGAGTTCACCTTCCCTCACCCATCTCAAACCGCATACTCGCTTTCCCGATGCGCACCCCCATCCGTATGTGTCTGTTGATCCGATGCGATGTCTTCTGAAGTTTTCACCGCAAACACCGCATTGTATTTTTGAAGTAAAACAATTCAAGCGACCTGTGTTTATCGGATGCTCTTTCACATATCTGCTTCTTTGCGATCGCTCCTCATCCGTCCAGCGGTCTTTGTTTCCTGTCAGCTTCCATTCTGCCGTGGCAACAGTCCCGTCCTTGAAATGGTACTCGATCAAATTTTCTCCCGAAACCACTATTTTTGAAACAAGCTCTGCAATCTTTGCTTCATCGCAGTTCGCGCCATGTACCTCTATGAATTTCGCTTTGACTGTTTTGTCCGGGATCCTTCTTCCACTGCACTCCGCAGAATGGCCGTGCGTTGTCCTTTTGCATACCCAGATCCGCTCCTTACTGCCGTTTGATCTATAATAAACATCCTTGATATAATTACTTCCGCAACAGCCGCACTTGAGCTTTCCTGTCAGCGGGGATGTATTTATGTACTTATTCCAGACTGCACCAAGCTCCGCCCGTCTCTTGATCTCGACTTGTGCCGCTTCGAAGTCTGCGATGTCAATAATGGGCTCATGATGCGCATCTACCACATACATAGGCATCTCACCGTTGTTTCTTTTTTCTTTTTTCGTGATAGGGCTCATACTATATGTCTTTTGCATTATTAGCCTGCCGATATAGACCTCGTTTTTAAGAACATTGCTTATTCTGGCAAAGCTGAAATTAAGTTCAGGATATTCCTTTTCAAAAGAATTTCTGATCTCTGTTACACTCTGCCCTGCAAGGAAATCACTGAATATCCGTCGGACTATCGCAGCCTCGTCTTCATTTATGACCATTCTATCGTCCTGCCAGTCATATCCGAACACCTTATACTGCTGCGCCGGCAAACCCTCACGGAACTTTTTTTGAAGCGACCATTTGATGTTGTTGCTCATAGAGGTTATTTCCTCCTGCGCAAAAGAAGCAAGCACCGTCAGAAGAAACTCTCCATCCGCGCTTAATGTGTTTATACATTCCTTTTCAAACACCACCGCCACGCCTATTTCCTTCAGATGACGAACGGTATTGAGAAGGTCCACAGTATTTCTGGCAAACCTCGATATTGATTTCACTAAAACAAGATCAACGTTTCCCGCATCACATTCAGCTATGAGCTTATTAAAGCCGTCTCTGCCGCTCGTTTTGCTGCCGGTGATATAGCTGTCAATATATACTCCTGCATATTCCCATTCCGGATTTGACTGTATCAGCTCACTGTAATAGCTGACCTGTGCCGCAAGTGAATGTGTGCTACGCTCACTTTCCTTTGAGACTCTGGCATATGCTGCTGTGCGCACAATGCCCGCCTTGACCTTGCGCCGTCTCAGCTTTATGATCTTAGCCATCACTATCCTCCTTCGCTTTTCTTATATATATATTACTCAAATACAGCTTAATATCAAGCGATTTCGGGATAATATATAACACAAACATCTTCGGCATACCGCTATGTAAATTGTATCATTTATGCGCTGTTACCTTATCATTATTGCTTATGATACCCTTGAAACGTGCGTTTATATAACACTCATGACAGCAGTATTTTCTATTCTTATTACCGTATGAAACGAAGTCTTTTCCGCATGATGCACATCGAAGATCATAGTTCGCCTTACG
>CAMNAT010000137.1 GCA_946531785.1 uncultured Oscillospiraceae bacterium | reverse complement strand
GTAGGCGGTCAGGGAACTCTCCTTGCAAGCCGCATCTTAGGCAAGGTAGCCATAAAGGAAGGCTATGATGTAAAGGTCAGCGAGGTACACGGAATG
This sequence comes from uncultured Oscillospiraceae bacterium, assembly GCA_946531785.1. GTDB lineage: Bacteria > Bacillota > Clostridia > UBA1381 > UBA1381 > Ornithomonoglobus. The sequence continues at coordinate 6,184 of CAMNAT010000137.1, read as the reverse complement.
TCGCAGCGCGGCGGAAGTGTCGTGACCTATGTAAAGTACGGCGAAAAGGTATATTCGCCGATAATAGATAAGGGAGAGGCGGATCTCATTCTCGCGTTTGAGATGCTGGAGGCTATGCGCGCTCTGCCGTTCCTGAAAAAGGGCGGAAGAATGATCGCAAACACCCAGAGGATGAACCCGATGCCCGTGATCACGGGAGCTATGACATATCCCGAGGATATAGAGAAGAAGATAGCGGAAAGAGCCGATCTTGAGGCTGTGGACGCTCTTGCATTAGCTGAGCAGGCGGGAACGATAAAGGCGGTAAATGTCGTGCTTATCGGACTGCTTGCAAAGAGCATGGATGTTGACAAAGAGGTATGGATCGATGTTATCCGCGAGACTGTGCCTGAGCGCTTTATCGAGCTGAACCTCAAGGCGTTCGATCTGGGCTATAATTTGTGATCGGAGCCGGAGATGCGAGAGAAAGAGCTTTTTCCCGACGGAACGCCGATAGACTCATGGTTTTATGATACCCGCGTGCCGGAGCTGTCAGAGCTCGGCACGCAGTATATCATAACCGACTACGGAGTAAGGTCGGACGGCAAGATATATACTAAAGAGATACAGCACATCATCGACACCGCGGCGGCAAACGGCGGCGGTGTTGTCGTTGTGCCCGCGGGCACATATTACAGCGGCGCGCTGTATTTTAAGCAGGGCGTGCATCTTTATGTATCGCGCGGCGGAGTGCTGATGGGCAGCGACGATGTGACTGACTATCCGGTATGCGTAACGCGCATTGAGGGCGAGACCTGCAAGTATCTTCCGGCGCTCTTAAATGCCGAGGGTGTTGACGGAATGTGCATTATCGGTGACGGTGTCATCGACGGAAACGGGCTGAGATCGTGGAAGGCATTCTGGCATCGCCGGGAGTGGAATCCGGCATGCACCAATAAGGACGAGCAGAGACCGAGGCTCTTGTATATTTCAGAGAGCAGCAATATCACCATTTCCGGGCTGACGCTCCAGAACTCGCATTTCTGGACAACGCATCTTTACAGGTGCGATCATGTGAAATATATAAACTGCCGCATAACCTCACCGGCGGAGCCGGTGCGCGCGCCGAGCACTGATGCGATAGACATTGATGTCTGCTCGGATGTGCTGATAAAGGGCTGCTATTTCGCGGTAAATGATGATTCCGTAGTTTTAAAGGGCGGCAAGGGCCCATGGGCTGATACCGCGCCGGAGAACGGCAGCAATGAGCGAATCATAGTAGAGGATTGCGAATACGGCTTCTGTCACGGGTGCCTCACCTGCGGCTCGGAGTCGATACATAATCGGAACATAATCGTAAGGCGTGTAAAGCTGGGCGGACCGAGCAACATGCTGTGGCTCAAGATGCGTCCGGACACCGTCCAGAAATATGAGTATGTGACGGTTGAGGATGTAACGGGCGAGGTAGATCATCTCATATGCATCCATCCGTGGACACAGTTCTTTGACCTGAAGGGCAGAACGGATATACCGGTATCTGTTGCCGAGAACATAACCGTCAGGAACTGCCGCTGCGACTGCGGGATATTCTTTGACGCGGAGGCGGCCCCGGAGCAGTATATATTAAAGGACTTTACTCTTGAGGACATAGATGTCCGCTCAAGGGTGAACGGCTACAGAGATGATATAGCAGAAAATACGAAGGTTATAAATGTATCGGTAGATACATTGTAATACATTTTATATAAGTTTAAGGAGGAAACAACATGGGCAATTATTTTCAGCCGGATATCGAAACGATGTCCCGCGAAGAGATCTCTGAGCTGCAGCTGAAAAATCTTCAGTGGCAGGTAAAGCGCGTTTATGAAAACGTGCAGATGTATCGCGAAAGAATGGACGATGCGGGAGTGCATCCCGATGATATCAAGGAGCTTTCCGATCTTTCAAAGCTTCCGTTCACGACCAAGCAGGATCTGCGCGACTACTATCCGTTCCAGCTTCTTGCGGTACGCAAGCGCGACATAGTAAGGATCCACGCATCCTCGGGCACGACCGGAAAGCAGATCGTTGCGGGCTATACCAGAAACGACCTTGACCAGTGGGCAAACGGCGTTGCGCGTCAGCTCGTGGCGACGGGTGCGAGCAACAAGTCCAGAGTTCAGGTATCATACGGCTACGGACTGTTCACAGGCGGACTCGGCGCGCATCAGGGCGCTGAGAAGGTCGGCGCTATGGTAATACCGACATCCTCGGGAAACACCGAGCGTCAGATCCGCTTCATGTGCGATCTCGGCACAACGCATCTGTGCTGCACGCCGTCATATGCAATGTATCTCGGCGAGACAGTAAAGGAAATGGGCGTTAAGAATCAGCTCAACCTGCAGGCGGGCATCTTCGGCGCAGAGCCGTGGACAGAGGAAATGAGAAAGCAGATCCAGGATGCGTTAGGCCTCAAGGCATATGATATCTACGGTCTTACAGAGATAATGGGGCCGGGTGTTGCGTATGAGTGCGAGTGCCAGAACGGTATGCATATCTGTGAGGATATGATAATCCCGGAGATCATCGACCCCGATACCGAGGAGGTACTGCCGCCGGGCTCATTCGGCGAGCTTGTTCTCACAACGGTGACCAAGGAAGGACAGCCGATGATCCGTTACAGGACGCGCGACCTGTGCCGTCTTGATTATTCGACCTGCTCATGCGGCAGAACTCATGTGAGGATGAAGAAGCCGGCGGGCAGAACGGACGACATGCTCATCATCCGCGGCGTGAACGTATTCCCGTCACAGATCGAGGAGGTGCTCCTGCGCAACAGTATCGAGGTATCGCCTAACTACCAGATCGTGGTCGACCGTGTGAATAACACAGATACCTTTGATATCAATGTAGAGCTCAGCCCGAGATTCACAGGCGATGTTGACGCGGAAAAGAGAAAGCTTGAATCGCAGCTCCGCGCTCAGCTCGGCATCGGCGCAAAGGTACACCTGCTCCGTCCGAAATCGATCGAGCGCAGCGAGGGCAAGGCGAAGAGGGTTATCGACAACAGAAAGCTTACAGACTGATACATATCCGTTTCAGCTTTTGGCATGGATAACAAGTAACAGATATGACCCCCGAAAGCATGGCTTTTGGGGGTCGGCTCATAATAGGGGATAAGATGAAAAAGGAACTTATAAAGCAGCGTGATGTCCTCATCACAGGGGGAACTGGTGTCTGCCTTTTTGGCTTATGGAGCGTGATACGCATAGTGATGGCGTTTTTGATGGACTCACCCGAAAAAATGTATTATGTAGAGAGCTCCGCGACCGGTGCCGGGAGGTTCGTTGAGGGTGTGGTGCTTATAATCGTGATCATGTTAGTTCTGGCTGCGCATCTCTATATCGGCATGTCGTCAAGGGCGGCAGGATATCGTCCGACAAAACGCAGGGTGCCTGTCGTGGTGACTATCCTGTTTATCGTCCTGTGCATTTTCTCGATGTGGTCAGATCTTTTTGAATTTGATTTTAATACCAAAGGATATATAGCATATATTGTGACCTTTGGAATGGATCTGACGCTTATCATCACTCTTGTGAGTATAGTAATTGCGTGGTTCAGGATAAGGTGGCTGCAAAAGCATATGACTGACAGGGGGTATGAGTGATGCAGGAGGATTTTCACTATTACGCGACCTATTGCGCAGCATATCTTGCCGGATATTCGCATGAGGAGAGCATGGATATCTGCTACGGCGCACAGCTTGTCGATCTGTGCTCGCGGACATTCCTGAAAAAGCTCAGGGCGCCGTTATCGGCGGCTACAACGCAGCTACAGCTGGAGCTTATGGACGCGCCGACCGACAGGGTCGGACTGCAGGATATAACGCGGATATGGGCATCCTTTCATTTTCTGCCCTATGATCTGTACGCGGAAAAGAAGCACTGCTCAAAGCGGTATCTTGATAAGTACCGGCTAATATGCAACTCAAACGGAGCGCTTGTTAAGGATACTGTCATGCTTGCAAAGGACAGAGATCCGGGCGCGGTGGGGATAGCTATGCATGTGCTTGCCGACACATGGGCGCACAAGTATTTTGCGGGAACACCGTCGCTTGTAATAAATAATACGAACTATTATTTTTTTGAACTGCTCGCAGGTCGCGGGCGGCAGATAAAATTCCGCCATAACGCATCCGCGCCCGATGATCCTGATATCGGCTCGTACATAAGCACGATATATCAGAACAACGAGAATTCCATCATGAACCTCGGCCATGGCAGAGCGGGGCATCTGCCCGATTACAGCTATATAAGGTATATGTATCTTCCGGCATGGGGAGATTATTCCGAGGTGGTAAAGGATAACCCGTCAGATTACTATCATGCCTTCTGTCAGATGATCTATGCGATGCAGTACCTGAGAGGGGAGCATGATGAATTTGAGCTTGACCGTTACGCATGGGATACTGCCGAGCCATATAAGGTGGAGATACAGGGTATCATAGAAAAGCGTAGGCTCGATGCCTCCGGAGACTGGCGCGCGTTCGGACAAAGGCTTTCGGGAAAAAAGCTCGAGCCGTTCGAGCTCAATAAATATACCGGTGAATACATAAAAGCCGACGCGGCGCAGAGGGATGACACATATCTGGGCAGATTCATCATTGCCGCGCTAAGGCAGAAAAGCATGGTGACAAATAAGATCTACACATCAAAGAACAAGCTTGCGGGCTTTTCAGTGGACTATAATAAGAGAGGCTTCAAAGGGATAAAGGATTTCAGAAAGCTGTTGGATATAAGGATAGAGGAGGTGTCATCAGATGTCGATGCTTCAGAGGATATCTAACTTCATATCAGGGCTGCTCTCGCTGTTGAGCGGAATCGTTATCCTTCTCGTTCCGGAGCTTGGCTTCAGATTTGCTATGTTGATCCTTGGCTTCTCTCTTCTGATATCCGGACTGAGAACAGTTATATTTTTTTTCAGGATGGCAAGGCACATGGTCGGTGGGAGGAGCATGCTCTATTACGGCGTGATAACAATGGATTTCGGTGTGTTCACATTGACGCTCACCGATATGCCGAGGCTTTATCTTGCAGTATATCTTGTAGGCGTATACGCGTTTTCCGGCGTTATAGACATAATGCGGAGCCTGGAGGCGAGGAGCTATGAGGGGTCATGGCGCATGAACCTGTTGCATGGATCGGCGAATGTAGCCCTGGCGATACTCTGTCTGGTTTTTGTCAGGTCGGCGAATGTGCTTGCATTTATATACGGCGCGGGTCTCATATATTCGGCGATCGTGCGGTTTATAAAGACCTTCAGGAGAACGGCGGTCGTGTATATTCAGTAGCAAAAGCTTGACGACAGCAGACTGTTGTGATATAATTGAATGGTTAAATATGTACAGGGAGAATCACATGGAAAAGGTCATTGAACTTATAAATAAAGCAAGGAATGTGGCGATACTGCCGCATGTGAATGCTGACGGCGACGCGATAGGCTCATGCATGGCAATGCGCGAGGCTCTCAAAAACATGGGTAAGACCGCTGTGATATATGCCGAGGAGGAGCCGGAGGAGAGATTGAAGTTTATCTCCGACGGTATAGTTATATATTCCGGCGAGGCTGTGGAGTGCGACACCTGCATAGTGCTCGACTGCGGTGATGAGCAGCGCATCGGCGAGAGGAAGGCGATAGCCGACAGGGCGGACGCGGTGGTATGTATTGACCACCACAAGACCAACACCGGCTTCGGAACGGCTTCGTATATCGAGCCGGCGACCTCGTCAACGGGCGAGATCCTGTTCAAGGTGTTCAGGGCTATGGGTATAAAGCCTGACCGTGATATAGCAAGATATATCTATGCCGCGATATGCTCGGATACCGGCTGCTTTGCGTATTCAAATGTATCACCTGATACCTTCCGCATAGCCGCGGAGCTGATATCGTGTGATATCGACCATGCGGAGATAGCGCGTGAGCTTTTCGATTGTGTGGATATGCAGGCGGAGCTTTTAAAGTCGGAGCTCACGAGCCGGATAAGATCGTATTACGGCGGCAGACTGCGTACCGTGACCGCGGACGAGGGTATTATAGAAAAGTACGGCGTATCGCCGCGCGAGGTGACTGATCTTGTTAATCTTCCGCGCCGCATCCGCGGTACTGAGGCGGCGGCATCGGTGAAGTTCAGCAACGGTGCTATCCGCGCGAGCCTGCGCTCGAACGG
>CAMNAT010000136.1 GCA_946531785.1 uncultured Oscillospiraceae bacterium | reverse complement strand
ATATCGGCGCGGGCGAAACGGAAGCGGTACGGCATCTTGCGAGGGTGGCGAGGGATATACAGACGGAGCATCCCGATATCCATTATCATCTTTACAGCGGTAATGCCGAAAATGTTATGGAGCGGCTCGATAAGGGGCTTATAGATTTCGGACTGCTGCTCGATGCAAATGATCCTGTTAAATATGACTCGATCACGCTGCCTGCCTCAGACCGATTCGGTGTGCTTATGCGTAAGGATAGCCCGCTTGCTGAAAGACCAATGGTCACATTTAAGGATCTGAAGGGATATCCGCTTATAATTTCCGCGCAGACGCATTATGACAGAGCGGAGGAAAAGACGATAAAGTGGCTCATGGCATCGCTTGATGTTGTCGCTACATATAATCTTTTATATAACGCCTCTATTTTTGTTGAGGAGGGTTTTGGGTATGCGATAGCATTCGATAACATTATTAAAACAAGCGGTGACAGTCCACTGTGCTTTGTGCCGCTTGAGTCGCAGAGAGAAATACAGCCGTATCTGGTGTGGAAAAAGGATAAGGTGTTCTCTAAGGCTGCGGAGCTGTTTTTAAATATAATGAAGGAGACATTCGGGGAATGACAACACAGGAATTTATTGAGTTTATGAACAAAACTGACTATATAGATTTTGCAACGGACGCAAGGGAGCGCATGACAGCATTAAGTCATGAGGCCATCAGAATAACAATGGAAATAAACAATGCATAGGAAGGAGCTTTAACGATGGTCGATAGAAATGGCATATTGCAGCATATAAAAGATACATACAGTATTGAGTCGGAGCATTTATGGATGCAATATCCGGACATTGAGGTGTTCCGGCATGAGACGGATAAAAAATGGTTCGGAATAATGATGTCAGTAACCATGGACAAGGTAGGGCTTGAGGGTGAGGGATATATAGATATCCTGAACATCAAGTGTGAGCCGGAGCGAGTGATATTCCTGTCACAGCAGCCCGGCTTTGCTCCGGCATATCATATGAATAAAAAGCATTGGATAAGCATTATTCTGAATGGTACCGCTCCGGACGCGCTGATATTTGAGCTTGTTGACATCAGTTACAATTTGACTAAATAATATAGTGAGGAGGATCGTGATGAAAACTATAACTAAAAGAATACTTTCTGTTTTTGCGGCATCGGCAATGACCGTGTCAATGGTGCCGGGATCTTTTGCCGCAAATGACGATGTAAGGGTGATCATAAACGGCACAGAGCTGAAGATATCCGAAAATGACACAAAGCCGTTTATAGAGGAAGGGCGCACACTTGTGCCTATGAGGGCTATTTTTGATGCACTGGGCGCATCTGTCGAATGGGATGACGCGACAAAAACGGTAACATCAACAAGCAACAACGGCCGAGTTGAGATGCAGATCGGAAGCGACATCGTCAAGATCAACGGCAACGAGGTCAAAATCGATGTTCCGGCAAAAATAGTAAACGAGAGAACTGTCGTTCCCGTAAGAGTAGTCTCTGAGGGCTTGAATTGTAAGGTCGATTGGTCACAGGAAACAATGACCGTGACCATTACAAGCGCGGATCCGCTTTCGTTATGGACAGCCGGCTCTGCGTCAAAAGCAGCACTTGTAAATTACATGAAAGATATAACGGATGAAAATTCAGGTAAGTTCATCCCTGTAGAAAACCGTGTGGCGGTATTTGATCTGGACGGTACGCTGTTCTGTGAAACGGCTCCGAGCTATTTTGATTGCTGTCTTTTGGAGTACCGCGTTCTTGATGATCCCGGATATAAGGATAAGGCGTCGTACTTTGAAAAAGAGACCGCGAACAAGCTCAGGGAAGAGCGGGAAACAGGGGTGTACTTCCCGGAGCTTGAGGTCGATGGCGGCAAGGCCGCCGCATCGGCATTCAAGGGCATGACGATCAGCGAGTTCAACGCCTACATACAGGAATTCAAAAAGCAGCCGATGCCGGGCTATGAGGGAATGATGCGCGGTGAGGGCTTCTATAAGCCGATGATCGAGGTCGTTAACTACCTCAAGGCAAATGACTTTGATGTTTATATTGTAAGCGGCACAGACCGATTCATCGTCCGCGGTATCGTAGATAACTCGTTGCTGGATCTGCCGAACAGACAAATAATAGGCTCGGATGCATCGCTTGCAGCGACAGGACAGGGTGATACAGACGGACTCGACTATGTCTTTACCGATAACGATGAGCTTGTTTTGGGCGGCGATCTGATGATCAAGAACCTCAAGATGAATAAGGTAACGGTCATCATGCAGGAGATCGGTCAGCAGCCTGTTCTTTCGTTCGGCAACAGCACAGGCGATGCAAGCATGGCGGAGTATGTGACGACTAACAATCCGTATACAAGCCTTGCGTTCATGCTCTGTTGTGACGATACCAGGAGAGAGAACGGCAATACAGCGAAGGCGGATAAAATGGTCGGTCTTTGCAATGAGTTCGGCTGGGTGCCGGTTTCCATGAAGAATGATTGGAAAACTATATACGGCGATGGTGTTAAGTATATAGCGGCGGAGAAAGCGGGCGACACACTTGCAAAAATAAAGGAACGCGGCGTTCTGAAGGTAGGCACCGCCGGAGATTATCAGCCGATGTCATATCTTGATCCCGCTGCAGGGCAGTATGTGGGCTTTGACGCAGAGCTTGCCGGGGATCTTGCAAAGGAGATGGGGGTTAAGGTCGAATATATAAAGACATCATGGCCGACTCTCATGGACGATACGTTAAATGAAAGCTTTGATCTGGCGATCTGCGGTATTACCGTTACGGACGCGAGAAAAGAGAAGGCGCTGATGTCGGATGGGTATTTAAAAAACGGTAAGACCATCCTGATCCGCGCAGAGGATAAAGACAAGTATAAAACGCTTGAGGACATCAACCGTCCTGAGGTTCGTGTTATGGAAAATCCCGGCGGGCTCAATGAAAAGTTTGCGAGAGAAAACCTGCCGAATTCTACCTTGATTATTCACGATAAAAATGAGGAGATCCCGGGTCTTATCGCAAACGGTGAGGCGGATGTGATGATCACCGAGATCATGGAGGCTGGGTATTATGTCGGTCAGGACAGCAGGCTTGCCGCTCCGCTTATACACGAGCCGTTCACAAGCGGTCAGCTCGGAGTGCTTATGCCGAAGGGGTCGGAGGATCTGCTTGAATATGTGAACGATTTTCTTTCAAAGGAAAAGGAAAACGGCAGGCTCGATGAGCTGAGTGAGGAGTATATTTATAAATTCATAAAATGATCACTCCATCCTTGTCGGGCATGAGCATTGCAACAGCGCAAGCGTTGTCATAGAAAAACAAACCAGTACAAAAACATGTGACATTGTGCATTATATGACTTGAATTTATCGGGAAAATGTGATAGAATGGTCGCATAGATCATGAGTCAAATATTGGAGAAAAAGGAGATACGAATCATGGAATTGATACAAAGCTTTTCTGTCGATCATACCGCCATTGTTCCAGGCATCTTTGTCAGCCGTGAGGACAGGATGGGGGATAATGTGATTACGACATATGATATTCGGCTTAAAAGACCGAACAGAGAGCCGGCGATCGATGTGGCGGCTATGCATTCTTTGGAGCATATCATAGCAACAGCGCTCAGGAATGATCCCGAATGGAAGGACGAGATCATCTATTGGGGACCGATGGGCTGTCTCACCGGATTTTATCTGATCCTGAAAAATGACCGTCCCGCACCGGAATTATATGAGCTTATGCTGAAGGCGTTCAGGTCGGTAGGGGATGCGAAGGAGGTACCGGGTTCAACACCGGTGAATTGCGGGCATTATCTTATGCATAACCTTGCGATGGCAAAGCTGTATGCTGCCGAATTCGTGGACTACCTTGAAGCAAACAGAGGAAAGCCGGAAATGTTCGAGTATCCGAGATCAGAGCGCCTCACTACCAATGAGGGAAATTTGTTCTACGATTCATAATAAAAACCTGCCGCAAGTTCAGCTTGCAGCAGGTTTTTTATCTGTATCTGAGGATACCTTCATATTTGATGTTCCACTTCCCATCCTTGGGAAAGCCGGGCGCATATGCACCGTTTTCCAAACCGTCCCAGCCTGCAGCCATCATAGCTATAGCCGTCAACAGCCCGCCGTTTGCGGGCAGATACAAGGGCAGATTCGGTCTCTGATAATTATGACCGTTTTCGAGATATTGATTTTTTGGTGTGTCTAGGAGCAGGCATTCAATAGCCTTTTCCGGTTCGCCCAGTCTTGCCGCGCACATAGCCATAAGCGGATAATCCCAACCCCAGGTCTTATTCATTTGCCACTTGTCAAGGACCATATTCAAGGTGTTTTTCATTATCTCCCTGTCAACAAGAGCACCGGGCAGCGCGCCGAAGGCGTTGAGCATACAAGGGTGGCTCTTATTGAAGCTTGTATATGTATCCGGGCAATTTTCGTGCTCAAGATATACGCCGTTCTTTTGCGGCAGCTGTGAGATGTTTTTAAGAATATCATCCCAGAGCTCAACACGCTCATCGCCGAGCCGCTCCTTCCATTGCTGCGCGATATAAAGCCCCTGATACCAGTATTCCAGCTCATATGTCGGATTAAGTGTATCCCTGCCATCATTGTTTTCGGAGGCGGGTATCAGCGGCGCGCCAAGGACATATCGCCCATTTTCGTAGTGTATAAAATCAGCCATGAACTCAGCTGTACGGAATACTATATCCTTATAGCCGTCAAGAATGGAACTGTCCTTTTTTGCCCTGTATAACAGCTCAGCATAGAAGATCGGATGCGGCTGCTGCCATATCAGCAGCGGCGCGACCTTTGACGGGCTGTCAGCCCCGTCGGGGGAGACCATCTTCTGCCATCTTACACCTTTATAGCCCTGTCTTCCGGCGATAGCCTCAGCCTTTGGCATTACCGACCTGTACCACCACATGCTGTTTTCGAGCATTTCCGGACGCGACCAGAGCGCAAAATGCGCCGCGTGCCACCAATGCATTTCAAGATGCGCTTTTCCGTACCAGCTGTTGCAGGTCAGTCCCGTTTCCTGCGGAGGTATCGAGCCGGAGCATTGTATTGCTGTAAGATATTGCGATAGCACGACTCTTCTTTCAAGCTCTTGCGCTCTCGGATCTATGCAGCCTGAAAAGTCTATCGCTCCGCCGCTGCTCCAGAAGTTCTCCCAAAACCGCGCACTTGCTGAAAATATCCCGTTCACATCGGGCACAGGCTCGCTCTGCTTCTCCTTTGAGAACCGGACAGCAAAGCTCAATTCAGCAATTTCTTCCGCCGGCTTTATAATAAATACATGCTTTTGAGGCTCGGGAAAGATAACATCGGTTTCAGCGCTCACGGTCACAAAGTATTGATCACCATCCATTGATCTGGCAAGCTCAATGCGTCGGCTGCTTTGGGAAATAATGCTGCTGCTGTGACGATAATCCTTGTTCCAATCAGCTCCACACATTGCAGGGGAGCCATATGGGAATTTCAGTTCAACGCATAGCCTGCCCTTTGGAATAAGCGCTGATCTTATTTTAACACCAACGGTATCGCTTTTGGGGTCACATACTGTTTCAACATATACCTCAGTTCCCTCTATCGTGTAGCGGCTCTTTATAATACCGCGCCACAAATCAAGCGTCTGGTCAATGTCCTTCAGGTCATCTATCTGAGCTCTTTTTCCACTGCTTAATAAGAGAAGTAGTCCTATGTTGCCTAAATGGAACCTGTGAGGGTTTTCGCGCAGATAGTTGAATATATCCTCCTGACCGCGAGCGTTTGTAAAATAGCCGACCTGTCTGCCGAAGGTATCATACATTTCTGGTCTTATCGAGCTTATATCACAGCCCTCAGGCTCGGGAAATGTATGCCAGCCCCAGTTGGACATAGTACAGACCGGCATCTTGTCCTCGTAGTCGCGTGAAAATGTCTGAAGACCGCTGACATCAGCAGTAAATGCAAATTTACCGTTGCCGACAGAAAGGGGAGAAAAATAATCTACCCTGTCGATATGCGGAGCGTTGCGTTTTGTAAGCCTTCGTCTGTCTATCATTGCGATATATCTTCCTCTCAGTATATTTGGATGTGTTTCTTAATGGATTATATCATATAAATACATAAAAATCAATGTCAGCAAATAATAAAAGCCGCGTATGCTTCTATGCATGCCGCAGCTTTTATTAGATTGACTGTTACGCCAAAGTCTTGCCGAGCGCTTCGCATTCGGATTTTGCGTCATCATCCGGCGCGTCGTTGCAGATGACCGGCTCACATACGAGTACAGCGCCGTCGCCCTTGCAGCGATCGGCCCAGTTACGCATCCATTCGCCGTCGCCCCAGC
>CAMNAT010000135.1 GCA_946531785.1 uncultured Oscillospiraceae bacterium | reverse complement strand
GTAGCGCTCCTCCACCGCGGTGCGGTAGGCGTTAAGCACATTCTCGCGTCCGGCAAGCGCGGAAACGAGCATGATAAGAGTCGATTCCGGCAGGTGGAAGTTGGTTATGAGCGCGTCGATAACATGAAACTCCTTGCCGGGGTATATAAATATATCCGTCCAGCCGCTTGCCGCCTTGAGCGGCATTCCGTTCATGCCGGCGGTCTCAAGCGTCCTTGTAGCGGTCGTGCCGACGGAGATCACCCGTCCGCCCTCCGCCTTTGTGCGGTTTATAAGCTCCGCTGTCGCCTCGGGAAGTATATAGAACTCGCTGTGCATCTTGTGGTCGGTGATCTCGTCCGCCTTTACGGGGCGGAAGGTGCCAAGACCCACATGCAGAGTGACATAGCCTATATTTACGCCCTTTTCCTCTATTTTTTTCAAAAGCTCCGGTGTGAAGTGCAGCCCCGCGGTGGGCGCGGCTGCCGACCCGTCATGGCGGGCATATACGGTCTGATACCGGTTCTTGTCCTCCAGCTTTTTGGTTATATACGGCGGCAGGGGCATCTCGCCCAGACGGTCAAGAACATTCTCGAACACGCCCTCATACTCGAATTTTACAAGGCGGTTGCCGTCGTTTATTATATCTATGACCTCCGCCTTCAGCTCGCCGTTGCCGAATACGAATCTCGCGCCCGGCTTTGCCTTTCTGCCCGGGCGGAGGATGACCTCCCATGTATCGAGCGAATGCTTTGTGAGCAGCAAAAACTCGATCGCGCCGCCCGTTCCCTCCTTCGCGCCGTAAAGCCGCGCGGGGATGACGCGGGTATCGTTTAAGATAAGCGCGTCGCCGGGGCGGAGCATATCGACAATATCATAAAAATGCTTATGCTCTATTTCTCCCGTATTCTTATCAAGCACCATGAGCCGCGACTCGTCGCGCTTTGCCATCGGCTCCTGCGCGATCAGCTCAGGCGGCAGTTCATAGAAAAAATCAGATGTTTTCATTCTGCGTCCTCTTTTAATGTTACTATATCCGGCAGCGCCGTGTATGCGGCCGCCGCCTTCGGCTGCTTCAGCTTCAGCTCGAATTGCAGCTTGTTTCCCTTTTCCTCCTCCTCGCCCTCATACTCGGCAAGGAAGGTCACGAGCCTGCTGTACACCGCGCGCTGCATATTATACACCGCATATGCGCTATCGGCGCAAAGCTTATCCGCAAGCGTGTTCTTCTCCTTGGTGCGGCTCATCTCTTTGTCATTATCCGCAAGCGCCTTTATGAGCTGATCCTCATAATCGCTCATGAACGACTTTATCTTATGCCCGTAAAGCGAGCGGTTCTGCGCCGCAAGCGCAGAAAGCGAGCGCGATGCCCAGTACATCGAATCCGGAGAATACTGCGGCGCGTCTATTTTCGCTATATACGGCGTGTCGGTGATAGCCGACGCGTAATACGGCACGAACGGCTCAAACTCGCAGTTGCCCATACACAGCCACTCCACGCAGCTCATCTCGCGGTCCATGTCGGGGCGTATCTGCAGGATATGGCACTCCTCCTGGATCGCGGTGCCTATCGTGCGGACATACTTATTGCCCGGCGCGCTCGGGTTATACTTGGTATCCTCATAGCGGTAGCGCATGGCGTTCATTACATCCTTTACGGCGATCTTCTTCGCCGGTGAATACAACAGCGACGCCTCCACCTTTGCCGGCTCGGTGCCGGGGTTGCCGTAAAGTATGCGTCTGCCGCCCCAGAAGCGGAATGAGCAGCTGTCATCGAACGGTAACGCATAGGTCGCATAGAGATCGATCTTGCCGTTTTTCTGCTTGATAAAGCCCTTTTCCTGCGGAAGGCTCACAAGCTCCTTCGACGCGATCACATCCTCAGCCTCAGGATCGAATTCCCGTATCAGGAAGCTGTTCGGGATCACCGCCGCCTTGTCGTCGGGCAGGCGCATCGCCGCATACTGGTGACCGGTATATATCTCCATATACCACGCCTCATCCTCGTCTGCGATCATTATAACGCTGCCCTCGCCCGAGCCGTACTCGTCGATCATCCTCGCAAGCATCTCGATGCCCGCGCGCGCCGTAGTCACGCGCGAAAGGATGAGATCGTTTGCAAAGTATTCTTTAAGTCCCGTCTCCACATACGGATCGGCTGCTATCGCCTTTTCGCTTGGGTCGGCGCTGACAGTTGAGGTCGCGGCTACTCCGTACTCGTTGAAGCCGCCCGCGCCGAACGGGTACTCGCCCTCCGCCTCGTTCGCCGAATTGGGAACAGCGCTGTAGCGGAAGGTATGCGCGGGATATTCCACGCTGAAGCCCGAGGGCGTTGTGTACAGCTCGCCCTTTTCGTGATCCGCCGCCGGATGCACCAGAAAGCGCTTGCAGGACGCTCCGAAATTGTCCTCGGTGCGGCCGATCATCACCGAGCCGTCCGCGGACGCGTCCTTACCGACATAGAACCCGGTACATGCCAAGGCTGACGTACCCGCGATACAGAGAGCGGCTGCGGCAAGGGCTGCCGATGTTATTATTCTTCTCAGCATCATCTCGCATCCTCCCCCTTATCTATAGTGAAAACAGTCGGCAGATCGGTAGTATATGACACGAAATCCGCCTTCTTCGGTGTGAGCGTCGGCTCAAAGGTCAGCTTGTTGTCCCTGTACTCGTCCTCGCCGTCATATGCGGCGATAAAGGTCTGCAGCTCCTTATACATCGCATGCTGCTTGTTGAACAGATCATACACATTATCGGCGCAGAGCCTGTTCGCCATGAGCGTTTTCTGCTTCGCCGCCGTCATGAGCTTATCGCTCTCCTTTACATCCTCGATCAGCGAATCCTCGTATTTGCTGAAAAATTCCTTTACCTTGTTTCCGTAAAGCTCACGGTTGCCGGCGCATACGGTGCTGAGTCCGCGCGATGCCCAGTACATCGACTCCTCGCTGTAGTCCATTGAATCATATCTGCACATACGCGGCGTGTCGGTGAGCGCGACCGCATAATACGGCACGAACGGCGCGAACTCGCAGTTGCCGAGGCACAGCCACTCGATGCAGCCGACCTCCTTATCCATATCCGGTCTTATCTGCAGGATGTTACACTCCTCCTGCCTCGATGTGCCGATGATGCGGATATGCTTGTTCTTTTCAATATCGCCGCTGTAATCGGTATCCTCATAACGGTAGCGGCTCGCGTTCATTACATCCTTGACGCTTATCTTCTCCCGGGGCGTATAGAGCAGCTCATGTTCCGCCTTATCGGGATCGTCGCCGGGGTTACCGTACAGGATGCGCCTGCCGCCCCAGATGCGGATCTTGTCCGTATCCTTATCGGGCACTGAATAGGTCGCGCGGAGGTCGATCTTACCGTTTCTGATCTTTATGAAGTTATGCTCCTTCGGGAGACTTTCAAGCTCCTCCGATGCGATCACATCCTTTGCGGCCGGGTCGAACTCGCGCAGCATATACGCATTCGGGATCACCGCCGCCTTGTCGTCGGGAAGGCGTATCGCCGCATACTGGTGGCCGGAGTATATCTCCATATACCATGCCTCATCCGCGTCCGCGGTCATGATTATATTACCCTCGCCGGAGCCGTATTTATCGACTATATCCGCGATTATCTCAATGCCCTCGCGCGCGGTCGCGGCGCGTGAGAGGATGATATCGTTTACCGACAGCTCATACAGCCCGTTCTTTACGAGCGGATCTACGGCAAGCGCCTCCTTGTTAGGGTACGCGGTGACCGTCGAGGTAGCGGCAACGCCGCACTCGTTAAAGCCCGCCTCACCGAACGGCGTCTCGCCGATGCCGCGATACTCAGAGCCCGGAACGGCGGTATAGCGGTAGGTATGCGCCGGATATTCCACGCTCAGTCCGAACGCATCTGTATATTTTTCGCCCTTCTTGTGATCCGCCGCCGGATGCACGATAAACCGCTTGCTCTCCGCGCTCAGCATATCCTCGGTGCGCGCTATGATGACGGAGCCGTCCTCGGATACATCGCGCCCGACATAGAACGCGGTGCACGCAAAAGCGGTCGTATCCATCATGCAAGCCGCCGCGGCAAGCGCCGCCGCGGCAGTTATGATTCTTTTCTTCATATATATCTCTTCCTTATTTGCTTGTGTTCCATTTAGCTATTCGCATGAGTGTCGGGTCGTCCTCCTTCATCTTGGGCGCACGCTCGTCGATGTGCTTTATAAACAGCAGTCCCGGATGACCGGCATCTACCTCAAGTCCCTTTTCGATGAACTCGTTCGCCTTATCCTTCATGCCCTTGCCGTAATAGCCGAGTGCGGACATATAGCAGCAGTTGACATAGTTGATCTGCTTCACATCGCCGTCGAACACGACGAAATCGGAGCTGAGCTCGGAGAAGTAGCCAAGCTCGACATCATCATCTATATGCTGCTCGCTGTAATCGATGAGCTTGTTATAGCCGCCCTGCTCCTCCTTTGTCTTGCCGAGCTTGCCGTATGCAAGCGTGCGGAAGAAGAACTGCGTTATCGCGGACATGCTCGGGTGCCCGCCGAGCTCCTTCGTCTCCTCGATGACCTTCTGATAATACTTGAGTGCCTCTATCTTATCGACATTCTCGCACGCGTAGCCGAGGGTGAAATACACCTCGCCTATCCGGCACCAGCCGGGTCTGCCCTCGCCGAGACTTTCGGGGTATGTGAGTGCGCTGTGCAGCTCCATGATCGCGCCCTCATAGTCGCCGTCGAGGATCATCTCGCGCGCGATACCGGTATGCGCGTAGCTGTACTGCTTTATTATCCTGCCCGAACCGCCGTCCCACGGATGGAAGCTGTGGCGGTTGATGGCGCGGAGCGCGAACTCGAAATACTTCTCACTGTTCAAAAGAGTTATATACTCGGTGAACAGATCGTCGCGGCTCTCGACCAGCTCGATCTTATCCGCCATATCCTTCAGCCGCTTCTTGACCGGATAGTTCATCAGGCGGCGCAGGATGTCAAGCTCATAATACAGGCGCGCGTCGTCAGGCGCGTACAGCACCGCGCGCTCCATGAGCCGCAGAGCCTCGTCACGATCACCAAGCTTGTTATATGTGCCGATCGCAAGATTACGCATCACCGCGCTGTTCTGCGGCGATACCTCAAGCGCGTCCTTCCAGCACTTTATCGCCTTGAACCACACGCCCTTGTCGTACCAGAGGTTGCCCAGAGCATAGCGCGGGAACCAGTCGTCCGGCGCGTTCTCGATAGCGAAATTGAGCACCTGTATCGACTGTAAGCGATTCGGGAACTCGCATTCGTGGTTCATATTCCTTGCGGTACCCAGCTCCACCTTACTGTGCGAATAATACGCCATATAATAGTGCAGCATGGACTTATCCGCCTCGGCGACGAGCGCGAGGACATTCGACGCCTCTGTATAGAGATTCGCCTCGGCATAGCTGAGTGAAAGCTCGATATAGTTTATTATATTCATGCCCATGATAGTGGTGAGCTCGTTCAGGTGCCTGAAGTCGCGCGTTAAGAGGAACAGCTCATACCGTGAGCCGAAATCGAGCGGGTCTATCTGCATCGTTCTCTTTGCGTACTCTATAGCGTCATCTATCCGCCCCTCATGGCGCAGCAGCGCTATCCTCAGATGGCGCGCGCGCATGTTGTGGCTGCCGCGGATGAGCGATTCTTCGACAAACCGCCGCGCGTCGGTGAAGTTATACAGCTTCGCCGCAACGCACGCAAGCTGATAATACCCCTTATCCTGGAGCTTGCCGTCCCATATGGACTTATAGAACGCGTCATACGCCTCCTCGAACCGCTGCTGCATCTTCAGCGCGAGACCAAGGTTATAGAACGGCTCGCAGTCGTACGGGTTCGGGTTTATGCCCGTCGCGCGGGCAATGGCGGTGCGGAAATGCTTTTCCGCCTCGTCGAACAAGCCCTTTTTATATAATATCTTTCCATAGCCGTTGTTGAGCCGTATATCGTTCGGGTCGCGGCGCAGTCCTTCAAGATAATATTCCTCCGGACGGCGCAGCGCGTGACGGTACTGCTCGACATGGATAGCCGCGAGATACAGCTCCTCCAGGGACGCTATATCCTTCGGCTCCTTCGCCGCCGGAACAGGCTCGGGCAGCCTGCCGGGGGTATGCTCCGGCGGTGTATATGTAAGTATAACGCGGCCGGACATGCTGCGGACGGTCAGCGTTATCTCGCTCTCCTCGGGGTCGAGGTCGATCCATTCGTCATAGGAGCCGTAGGGCGTTAGCTCGATCGTCTCCTTCATATACGATGCGACTGCCTTGCCGGTCAGAAGCGCGTGTATCTTTATATCCGCGGGTGCGTACAGGCGCAGATGCGCTCTGCCCTCCTTGACCTCAAGATTTGCAAG
>CAMNAT010000134.1 GCA_946531785.1 uncultured Oscillospiraceae bacterium | reverse complement strand
CTCTTCAACGCAGACATCTATATCATCAACAAGACTGTAACGCATTATGTCCGATATGCCCATTGCGATATTATATATATCCTCACGATCACACGACAGAGCTATCCCTGCCATACAATCCAGTGTATTATATAAAAAGTGCGGGTTTACCTGACTTTGCAGCGCGTATAGCATTGCCTCATTCTTAGTCAATTCCTTCTCGTACAATTTCTGCTGATTGTTTACAATGTCCCTGGTCATTTGTTCCATATTGTCGAGCATGTTATTTATGTTCTGCGAAATGGAATCAAATTCTGCTGCTTTGAGCCGCTTCAGCCGCTGTCCCTTCCCGTTCAGCCTGTACCTCTCCAAAAAACCCAGAATATATTCTGCAGGCTTGGCTATGCTTCTGTTCAGGAATATCACCATTGCACACATTAATACGGCAATAATGATAATTTCTGTAATTATGATCGTTCTCTGCCTTCTCAGCTCTGTCTCTTCTTTTATAGTCGCTGCATCAACCTTGGCTGTTATTTTCCATGTCGTTCCGCGTATTCGTTCTTCAGAGAACAGATAGTTGCTGCTCTCTGAAAAATCTATATCCATATTGATCGTATTACTTTCCTCAGGCGAGATCAAATACAGCTGTATCCCATTGAAAAAGCCGTTTTCGAGCAAAAGCTGTCTTACATTAAAACGATTGATTATTATTGCTCTTCCTATTGATCGCATGCCTACCGTCTTTGTATTATATATATTGATGGGCGCATAGGTACATATATAGATATACTTGTACGGATTAGCGCTTACGACAAAAAAATGTGTATCATCATCAAAAAAACTTTCATTGATATCCGGCACGGTTTTCAGTATTTCCTTTTTTTCTCCATTTGAGGGCTCATGTAATATATAATGATATTCACTGCTCATATCCTCAAGGATTATGTTCATTGAATTGGTATCAATCCCGCTGCCTTCTACCATTTTTATAAGCTGTGATCCGAGCTCACCCCTCTCACGCTTATCATCGCTCAGCAAAAAATCTCTTACAACACTATTATTTATAATAAGCTCCTGCATTGTTTTTGAGACGCTTATGCAAGCTTCGATCTTATTATCAATCTGTACAAGCAAGCCGTCAACCTGAATTTTTTTCTGAGCGGTCATAAGACCTGATATATAGGCGAAGTAAAAGAATTGCATAATTAAAATAATCACAACAACTACTGAATTTATTAAAAATATGTCTCTTCTTAAACTTCGCCCTTTTATCATATTACTGTCTTTCCTTTTATATTATTTAGTATACGAATCTCAACAGCTCTACCACTAATTCCGCTCTTCTTGTTGCGGTGATCTCATTTTGGACCTGAGTCATTGCCTGAGCGTCTCCGCTTGCCGTAAGAATATCCTCTCCGGTAAAGGCGGTTATTTTCATTGAAGGTGTTAAAAATTCTTTTTTCATTATCCATATCCTCCTTATTCTATTGTTGCTATAGACTCTTCCACAGTGCCGCTTATAGGTGCAACAGCTACGCTGCCGGTTGTAAATCCATCAATATACAGACCGCTTATGAACAATGCAGCTGAAACTGAGCCTCTGCCGCTTACAGCGGTACCAAATGAGGTGTTGAATTTAGCCTTTTTGTTTTCTGCATTTTTTATAGTCCAACCGATGCCATTTACAGTATAAGTGCCCGGTGTTACCTCTATCTGAATACCTGTTGCCATATCTGTATCCGATTTCTTAACAGAGCTTACCTTCGTTACTTCAGCCGCTACGTCAACAGCCGGAACGGTCTCCCACGAAAGAACCGGGTAACCGTAGTTGTAGTTATCGTTCGTTGTAAGGAAGCTTGAGCCTAAACTAACGCTGCCGGTATTACCTTTGAGATCAGAAACTGATACCATGGTGCCGCTTTTACTTTTCCAGTATCCAACTGCCGTTTCGTTGGTATCATAATAAACATTTGTAGCTGTACAAAGTTTGTTGTTCTCTTCACCTATTGCTCCTACAGTGTATTTCACGGTGCTGCCTATAGCGTTATTGCCCGCGTAGCAGTTTGATATTGTTATATTGTTGGTATCAGTGGTATCGTTATGTATACACCCCACAAGGCCAGCGGCTATTGTTCCTGTTGCTGACAAATTTGTTCCGCTCTTCAAGTTTTGTACATAGCAGTTCGAGATAACTACACCGGTCTTTCTTATATAACCTACCAGTCCGCCAAATCTTGCTCCACTTTTATTGAAATCTGAAAGTGTTATGTTTCGCACATAGCAGCTGTCTATTTTTGCACCACTGCGTGCATCTCCGGCAATTCCGCCAACATAGTAATTTCCTGTTATTTTTGATGAATTCATTGACACCGTTATGTTTTCAATACCAAGGTTCTTCACTGTAGCGCCTTCCAACTTTGCAAACAAACCCACGCAACCATTGGTGTCATCTGTATATGATTCTACTTTCAGATTCTTTATCACATGGTTTTGTCCGTCAAATGTGCCTTTAAATGCTTTGCTAGCGTCACCTACAGGGTTTATAGTTGCGCTGTTGAAATCAAGATCGTTCGCAAGTTTGACCGTTTTGCCGCTGAAATTCACTCCGCTTGTCACAACCTCACCAAATGCGATAAACTCATCCGTCGTCGATAAAGTAAATGTGTCTGCGGATGTATTGTCATAATACCATGCTGTTTTGGAGTAATTATCATACATGGTTTTTTCCCATGAAAGGATCGGGTATCCGTTGTTGTAGTTATTGCTCGTTGTAAGGAAGCTTGAGCCTAAACTAACGCTGCCGGTATTACCTTTGAGATCAGAAACTGATACCATGGTGCCGCTTTTACTTTTCCAGTATCCAACTGCCGTTTCGTTGGTATCATAATAAACATTTGTAGCTGTACAAAGTTTGTTGT
This sequence comes from uncultured Oscillospiraceae bacterium, assembly GCA_946531785.1. Taxonomy (GTDB): domain Bacteria; phylum Bacillota; class Clostridia; order UBA1381; family UBA1381; genus Ornithomonoglobus. Next base: position 3,487 of record CAMNAT010000134.1, on the reverse strand, counting down.
TCTCTTCACCTATTGCTCCTACAGTGTATTTCACGGTGCTGCCTATAGCGTTATTGCCCGCGTAGCAGTTTGATATTGTTATATTGTTGGTATCAGTGGTATCGTTATGTATACACCCCACAAGGCCAGCGGCTATTGTTCCTGTTGCTGACAAATTTGTTCCGCTCTTCAAGTTTTGTACATAGCAGTTCGAGATAACTACACCGGTCTTTCTTATATAACCTACCAGTCCGCCAAATCTTGCTCCACTTTTATTGAAATCTGAAAGTGTTATGTTTCGCACATAGCAGCTGTCTATTTTTGCACCACTGCGTGCATCTCCGGCAATTCCGCCAACATAGTAATTTCCTGTTATTTTTGATGAATTCATTGACACCGTTATGTTTTCAATACCAAGGTTCTTCACTGTAGCGCCTTCCAACTTTGCAAACAAACCCACGCAACCATTGGTGTCATCTGTATATGATTCTACTTTCAGATTCTTTATCACATGGTTTTGTCCGTCAAATGTGCCTTTAAATGCTTTGCTAGCGTCACCTACAGGGTTTATAGTTGCGCTGTTGAAATCAAGATCAGCGCCTAATGTTATGGTCATACCGGAATAATCTGTTCCAGTTTTGACATTGCTCGCAAACTGCACGAACTGCGCCGTAGTTGTTATTGGTTCACCCGCAGTCCAATTGCTATCAGCGGTTATTGTTGTCGCTGCCGATACAGGCACAACAAACAGTCCAAAAATCATCATTACCGACACAAATAATGAAATGATCTTCTTGTTTTGGTTCTTTTTACTCATTTTCTTTGTCTCCTTTAAAAATATTTTTTATATCATTGCTGCAGTTATTCTCTTTCCTGCTTGTATTTGGATGGTGTTTTGTTATAATATTTCTTAAATATCTTGTTAAAATAATAATAGTCGTATCCGAGATGCTCAGCGATCTGCTTTACTGTCATATTTGTCGTCACCAGCAGCTCTGCCGCACGTTCCATTCTTATGCGCATCAGAAATGTTGTGAAATTACAGCCCATGTTTTTATTGAACAAATAACAGCAATATGTTAAATTAATATAGAACTTTTTTGAAAGCTCACCGAGATACAGCTTCTCACGATAGTGTACACGTACATAGTGGACCAGGTTTTCAAAAGCTTTATTATCTATTTCTGTTATTTCCTTTTCAGGCTCAACCTCGTGTTCATCATCCAGCTTTAAACGCAAATTCTGTAACAGCTCATCAGCCGAATCCTGCGAAACCGGCTTCAGGCAATAATCAAAAGCTCCGTACTTTATCGCAAGCTGTGCGTCCTCAAACTGAGAATAGGCACTGATTATTACCGCCTTGCATCTGCTTCCGTTGTCCCTAATCTGCTTAAGAGCGTCAAGGCCGGATCTTCCCCGCATTTTTATATCCAGAAAGATAACATCCGGATTCACCTCATCGACCAGCCTGACAAGATCATCAGCACTTTCGGTCTCAGCCACCAGTTCGAAGCCGTAATCAGCCCACTTGAACAGTTTTTTTATCTTTTCAAGCGTCCAATGCTCATCATCCGCAATTATAACACTGTACAAATCGATCACTCCATAAAACTATATAGTTAAACTGACTTTTATTATACATCATATCCAAGAATAATGTCAACCCTTCACTGCTCCTACCGTCATACCCTTTACAAAGTATTTTTGGAAAAACGGAAATACAACAAGAATAGGACCTGCGGCAAGAATACACATTGCCATTCTTGTGCTCAACGTGGGCACATTCTGCATTCCTGTCACCGATGCCTGCTCCACAGCCTCGGGACTATTCAAAAACTCTATGTTCCTCATTAGCGACATAAGCATGTACTGTAGCTTTACCTTGGTGTCATCATCAATATAAAGCATAGAATAATACCACTCATTCCAATATGTCAGGATTAGCAAAAGTCCGATAGTGGCAAACGCCGGCTTGGAAAGCGGTATAATTATTTTTGTGAATATACCGAATTCACCCAGCCCATCCACCTTTGCCGCTTCTATTAGAGAAACAGGTATCGATTGGAAAAAGCCCTTCATAAGCATTATGTTCCACGCTGTGCACATGCCGGGTATAATAAGCGCCAGCATGCTGTTTTTGAGATGCAGCCATCTTGTTATAAGAATATATGTAGGCACAAGACCGCCATTAAAAAGCATCGTGAAAAATACATAAAATGACAGTATCCTTTTATATGCAAAATCCTTACGGCTCATTACATAACCACAGCTTGAAACACACCAAAGACCTGTTCCCGTTCCGACCACCGTAGTTATAATAGTAGTCTTGTAAGCGTTCAATATTCTTTTCGGCATAGCAAAAATTATACGATAGGCATCCATGGAGGGAAGCTTGGGTATCATGGCATAGCCTCTATGCATTATTTCCCCGTCCGACTGGAATGACGAACCAAGAATTACCAAGAACGGATATAAGCAACACATCGCAAGCGCAAGCAACATCAAATGTATGAACACACCAAGTATCTTCTCCGAAAGCGGTTTGACCTCACCGTCACGTACTTTTTTCATCATCATCCCTCCTTAATAAAGCGCGCTATCTTCATCAAGCTTTTTCACAATAAAGTTCGTTACAACAACTAGTATAAAGCCCAGAACAGCTTGATAGAAGCTTGCTGCCGAGGACATTCCCACATCGCCCAGATTGATCAGCGAACGATAAACATAGGTGTCAATAACATCGGTTGTAGAATAAAGCAGAGGTGAATTAAGGGTAAAATTATAAAACAATCCAAAGTCACCATAAAACACCTTCCCTACCTTAAGTATTGTCATAATGATGATCATTCCTTTTATGCCGGGTATTGCAATATGCCATGTCTGCTGCCATTTCGATGCTCCATCCACCTTTGCCGCCTCAAACAAGCTCTTGTCGGTTCCCATCAGCGCCGCATAATAGATCACCGCGTTATATCCCACGGTTTTCCAAAGCTCGGCTATTATAAGGATCCCCGGCCACCTGCCGGGCTCGTTATACCACATTATCGAATCTGCGCCGAACAGAGCCAGGAGCTTGTTTATTATTCCGTAATCCATGTCCAGAAATACTCTGGCTGCATATGCCGCAACGACCCAAGAAATAAAGTGAGGCAAAAACATGGTCGTCTGGTAAAACTTTACTGATCTCCTCGTAAGCTCATAAAGCATAAGCGCAACAGCCACTGCCGCTGCAGTTCCGAGAACTATAAACGCAAAATTATATAAAATTGTATTGCGTGTTGCGGTCAAGACCTCCGGATTTCCAAGCAGAAATTCAAAGTTTTTAAACCCGCACCACGGGCTTTTAAAAAAACCCAGCGAAGCTTTATAATTCTTAAACGGCAGTACCAGTCCATACAACGGAATATAGTTAAATATAAACAGGTAGATTATTGATGGCAATGCAAGAATGAGCAGAGGCAAGCTTTTTTTGAAGGTTTTAAGTCTCTTTCCTTTGCATTTTACGGAA
>CAMNAT010000133.1 GCA_946531785.1 uncultured Oscillospiraceae bacterium | reverse complement strand
TAAACACGCTTTCTTATATCCATGAAGCGCATTGCCATATCCATGAAGTCAGCCTCCGGATGCTCATACAGAACCCACATGATCTTGCCGGCATCCATAGCCGAGCCGCCGCCTATAGCGATGATAACATCCGGCTCAAACGCAGTCATTGCCGCTGCGCCCTCCTTTGCGCTCGCAAGGGACGGATCAGGCGCAACATTGAAGAATGTCGTATGTGCTATGCCCATATCATCCAGCTTATCGGTAACAGGCTTTGTGTAGCCGTTTTTAAACAGGAATTCATCGGTTACGATAAACGCTCTCTTTTTGTCAGCAAGATCGCCGAGCGCGACAGGCAGACACCCCTTTTTGATATACACCTTTTCAGGCGTTCTGAACCACAGCATATTCTCTCTCCTTTCGGCAACGGTCTTGATATTGAGTAAATGCTTTACGCCGACATTCTCAGATACCGAGTTGCCGCCCCATGAGCCGCAGCCCAGTGTGAGCGACGGCGCGAGCATAAAGTTATATATATCGCCTATGCCGCCGTGAGATGACGGTGTGTTTACAAGTATGCGGCAGGTCTTCATCCTTGCGCCGAACTCGCTGAGCTTTTCCTGCTCTGTAACGGTATTGAGATATACCGACGCAGTATGACCGTAGCCGCCGTCAGCGATGAGTCTCTCCGCCTTGTTAAGAGCATCGGCAAAGTCCTTTGACTTATACATAGCAAGCACCGGGGAAAGCTTCTCATGCGCAAACTCCTCACTGAGCTCAACGCTCTCGACCTCGCCTATCATGACTCTCGTAAGCTCCGGGATATCCACTCCGGCAAGCTTTGCGATAGTGACCGGCTTCTGACCGACTATCTTCGCATTGAGTGAGCCGTTTATAATTATCGTCTTTCTTACCTTTTCAAGCTCATCTTCCTTTAAGAAGTAGCAGCCGCGATATGTGAATTCCTTCTTTACCTTATCATATATGCTCTTATCTACGATAACGCTCTGCTCAGACGCGCAGATCATTCCGTTATCAAATGACTTGGAGTGTATGATAGAGTTCACCGCCTGCTTTATATCCGCGCTGCTGTCGATGATCGCCGGTGTGTTTCCGGCACCCACGCCGATGGCGGGCTTGCCTGACGAATACGCAGCCTTTACCATGCCCGGACCGCCTGTTGCAAGAATGCAATCAGCCTCGCGCATGATGAGATTGGTCATATCAAGCGACGGAACATCTATCCAGCCGATGATGTCCTCCGGCGCGCCTGCCTTAACAGCCGCTTCAAGAACGACCTTGGCCGCCTCTATCGTGCTCTTTTTTGCTCTCGGATGCGGGCTGATTATGATACCGTTTCTGGTCTTCAACGCCAGAAGCGCCTTGAAGATCGCGGTCGAGGTCGGGTTCGTAGTCGGGATGACCGCCGCGAGCACGCCTATAGGCTCCGCGATACGCTTTATCCCGTATGCGCTATCCTCCTCGATAACACCGCAGGTCTTTACATTTTTATAGGCGTTGTAAATATATTCTGATGCAAAATTATTCTTGATGACCTTGTCCTCGACAACGCCCATACCTGTTTCCTCTACCGCAAGCTTTGCAAGCGGCAGTCTTGCATTATTGGCCGCCAGTGCCGCAGCCCTGAAGATCGCGTCCACCTGCTCCTGAGTATATCTTGAATACTCAGCCTGTGCTATGCGTACCTCTTTTAGTCTTTTTTCCAAAGACTCTACACTGTCCACTAAATAGTTGTTCACTATAGACCCCTTCTTTCTTTAAAATAAAGGTTAATTGATATTTTTTTATCAATCTTGATATTATTATATCACTTTGTTAAGCAAATGTCAATAGTCAGTCTGACAAATATTTAACAGAGATTTCCGACTTTTTCCTCTTTTTATTATACATTATGCATTATTAATAATATTACACATAACACATATTCTATTCATCGCACCGATATCTGCGCCGTGATCCAAAAATTTATTGATTTTTTTACTGATCTATGATATACTGTGATTACCAAAATTAAATTCCGGAGGGATACACATGGGCGGATTTTTCGGCGCTGCATCAAAGGATGATTGTGTTTTTGATTTATTTTTCGGAGTGGATTATCACTCGCATTTAGGAACAAGGCGCGCAGGTATGGCTGTGTACGATAAGGAAAACGGCTTTGACCGCGCTATACACAACATTGAGAATTCCCCTTTCAGAACAAAATTCACAAAGGAATCAAACAGCATGCACGGCGAGCTGGGTATCGGGTGTATTTCCGATTACGAGGCTCAGCCCATACTCATGCGCTCGCATCACGGCTCGTTCGCAATAGTGACTGTCGGCAAGATCAATAACAGCAAGGAGATATCTGAAAAGATCCTTTCACAAGGCTCAACTCACTTTTTCGAGATGCAAAACGGCGAGATCAACCAGACGGAACTTGTCGCGGCGATCATAAACCTTAAAGAGAATTTTATAGACGGTATCAGATACGCGCAGGAGCTTATTGAAGGCTCCATGAGCATGCTCATACTTACCCCCAAGGGAATCTACTGTGCGCGTGATATGCTGGGAAGAACACCGATATGCATAGGTCAGAAGGAGGACGGCTTCTGCGCAAGCTTTGAAAGCTTTGCTTATCTCAACCTCGGCTATAAAGAGTTAAGAGAGCTTGGTCCCGGCGAGATCGCGGTAATGACCGCTGAGGGAGTGAAAACCCTTGTTGCGCCCGGTGACAAGATGAGGATATGCACCTTCCTCTGGGTATACTATGGATATCCTTCATCCTCCTATGAGGGCATAAGCGTTGAGAGGATGCGCTATAACTGCGGAAAGCATCTTGCACGGCGCGATACGGTAAAGCCGGACCTTGTTGCAGGCGTTCCGGATTCCGGCACAGCTCACGCGATAGGCTACTCAAACGAATCGGGCGTTGAATTTTCAAGACCGTTCGTTAAATATACGCCGACATGGCCAAGATCGTTCATGCCGACACATCAGAACAAGCGTAACCTGATTGCAAAAATGAAGCTCATACCGATACATGACCTTATCGATGGCAAGAGCCTTATGCTCATAGACGACTCCATCGTGCGAGGCACGCAGATGCGTGAGACGACCGAATTCCTCTATGAGAGCGGTGCCAAAGAGGTACACATACGCTCGGCTTGTCCCCCGCTCGTGTTCGGCTGTAAATATCTGAACTTCTCACGCACATCATCGGAAATGGAGCTGATAACAAGACGAGTTATCAAGGAGCTTGAGGGCTGCGATCCGGACGACGATACACTGAGAGAGTACACCGACCCTGACGGCGAAAAGTACAAAATGATGGTGGATAAGATCTGCGAGCAGCTGCACTTTACATCACTCAGCTATCACAGACTTGATGACCTTCTGGACTCAGTCGAGATAGATCCCGAAAAGCTCTGCACATACTGCTGGAGCGGAAAAGAATAAACACTGTATATAGAAAAAAGCGCCGAAGGCGCTTTTTTCTATCATTCCGATCCCAAAAATCTTTCCGCGTTTTTATATGCGATCTTTTCCGTTTCCCCGCTGCTGAGCTTTAGAGACATAAATCTCTCAACCTCGGTCACCGGATCCCAGAGCGGAAAATCTGTTCCGAACAATATCCTGTCGGCGCCGTAACGATCTATATAGCGAGCGGTTTCCTTCATACCCAAAAACATTATGCAGCTTGAAATATCAAAGCAGCAGTCCGTATCGTGAAGATACTCAAAGGCTTTTTCAAACATGGACCAGCCGCCAAGATGCGCTCCCACGACCTGAAGCTTCGGAAAATCGTCAAGCACCCTTCTGAGCCTTTCCGGCCTCGAATGATCATATCGGGGATCACCGCAATGGACGAGCACCGGCATATGCCCGGCGACAGCATCATACAAGGGGTACAGCCTTTTGTCATCGACCGGAAATCCCTGTATGTCAGGATGAAGTTTGATCCCCTTTAGCCCAAGCCCGCATATCCTTTCGGCCTCTCCGAGCATATCATGCATATCGGCATGGATCGTGCCAAAGCCGCAAAACTCCGCGCGGCTCTTTGCCGCCTGCGCCGTAAAGTCGTTTATATGCCGCACACTTTCCGCCTTCAGTGCCACAGGCAGGAGCAGCGAACGCGAGATCCCCGCAGCGCCGCTCCGCTCCGCCAGAACATTGACGCTGCCTATGCAGCTATGCGGTATCCCGTAAAAATCACTTATACTTTTGCTGCCCCTTTCTGCTATGCTGTCAGGGTATACATGCGTATGAAAATCTATTATCTTCATAGATCAGACGCGTATAAGCAAGCCGTTTATCAGATCATTCTTTGCCATTTCCTTCATCTTGTAATGAAGCTTCTTGCCCGTTGCGTTAAGCGGAACGGATGCGACGAACCGGTAATACCGCGGGCGCTTGTAATTTGAGATCATGCTGCTCGCCTTGCAGTATTCGTCAAGCTCAGCAGCGGTGACGGACGGATCCGCCTTGATTATATACGCGGTCACTATCTCGCCGCGGACACGGTCGGGCGCAGCGGTAACGATGCAGTCCTCTACCTTCGGATGCGTATTAAGTACCTCCTCGACCTGAGTCGGGTATATATTCTCGCCGCCGGAGATGATCATATCATCCTTTCGTCCGACAATGCTTACAAATCTGCCCTTGTCCCATGTGCCGAGGTCGTTTGTATATAAAAATCCGCTGTGGAACTTGCGCTCGGTCTCGCCCTCATTATTATAGTAGAAATATGCCGACTTGGCATGTGATTTTATAATAACCTCGCCGACCTCTCTGCCGTTCTGAGCGGCAAGCTCGTCCGGCTCGGCGCGGCGATCATCAAACACCTTTACGACGCGGACATCATCATCCGTGCAGGAGCTTCCCGCGGAGCCTGCCATCGCCGGAAGATCAGACGGACGAAGGAATGTGTTCCAGAATGTCTCGGTGGTGCCATAGCCGTTAAAGATATTAGGTGTCAGCACCTGCTGATACCTTATGCATGCCGCGCGCTCAAGCGGGCTGCCCATCGTTACTATGCCGCGCAGCGAGCTGAGATCATACGCGTTGCGCTCCTGCTCGAATGCGAGGATCGCAAGCACGTTCGGCACGCCGATTATAAAGGTCAGCTTGTATTCCTCGATATAGCGGAGAGTTGCGACCGCATCGAATTTTCTCATTATCGTCACTGAGCCGCCGGCATAAAGCGTCGGCGCAAGTCCGCCCGAGTGCAAGCCGCCGCGGTGGAACCAAGGAGTTGTGTTCATAGACTTATCCAGCGACGAGAACGGGAAATGTATCATAACATCATGCGCGGACAGCACCTCGTTTATGCTCGTTATGCACACGCCCTTGGGCTTGCCTGTGGTGCCGGAGGTATAAAGTCTTGTCGTTTCATCATATATCGACATTCCCCACGGCAGAACGGGATCGGTCTTTGATGCTCCCGATACAAACTCGGAATAGAGCATCGTTCCCTCTATCGGCTCCTCGCCGTTTTTATCGTCTATCATAATCACCATCTTAGGCTTATGCTTCACTATAGTCAGAGCCTTCGCGACCGCCTTTTTGTTGATCGCCTCATATATAAATATAGCCGGACAGCTGTCATCTATGGTATCTGCGATCTCGCCCGATGAAAGGCGGAAATTGATAGGGCAGCTCACCATGCCGGTCTTGTGGCACGCGAGATACGCGAACACAAACTCCGGACAGTTGAGCAGCTGGAACATAACAACGCTGCCCTTCCCCGCGCCGGTTGCAAGAACTGCATTAGCGAATTTGTTCGCGTCATCGTTCAGCTCCGAATACGACCAGCGCGTACCGCTCTCCGGCTCAAAAAGCGCCTCGCGGTTTGAAAACCTGTCAACATTACGCATAAAGCCATGGAGCCATGTGTACTCCTCCTCGAACGACTTTTTGAACATATCCAGTCTTTTTTTGTTTGTATCTGATGAAAACTTCGACTTTGCTTCCGCTACCGCCGCCTCGATCTCGTCAAAAATAGACTCAACTTCATCTGCACTGTATTCATAATTCGACCTGTTGGAGCAGTTCTCCAAAAGCCGCAAAACTTCCTTGATCTTATCCTTGCGGTTTGCCGCTATACGGTCAAACCTCTGCTTTTTTGTCTCAGCCATGTCTGTTACCTCCATTCCGGTATTTTTCACCATTATATATGCGGTGCTTTAAAAAGTCAAGCAATATATTAAAAATATATTAAAAAGTTTTTTGCAGCGCAAAAATACGCACAATATTTGCAAAATATTGTGCGTATTCAAATTTCACAGACCTATGCTCTCTCCGGCTCTGATCACAAGCGCTGACGGAGTTACAAACTGCGCTGCTCTTTCCTCATTGAACAGCTCACCCGGCGACATATGGATCGGAACGGTATGCTTTGCCTTTATCAGCTCAGCGCACTCTATCGCCTCGGGGATATCCATATTATAGTGTCC
>CAMNAT010000132.1 GCA_946531785.1 uncultured Oscillospiraceae bacterium | reverse complement strand
GAGCCGATATGACAATGCAATCCGTCCGGGTTGACATTTTCCAGCTCACATGCGCGCTTATATATCTCAAATGCCTCGCCGTTTTCCAGAGCCACGCCGAACTTTGAGTCTATCTGACCGGTACGGATAAAATCATGCGTGTGCGCGTCGATACCTGGCTTTATGCGGAACATTATGCTCTGTACAACGCCGCGCTCACGCGCTATAGCATTTAGTGTTTCAAGCTCATACTCATTATCGACAATAATGTTGCCGACGCCGTTTTCCACCGCCATCACAAGCTCCTCATAGGTCTTGTTGTTGCCGTGAAAATACACCTTGTCCATCGGGAAGCCCGCCTTGATCGCGGTGTACAGCTCGCCGCCGGACACAACATCCGCATCGAGCCCCTCCTCCATTGCAAGCCGCATCGTGTACACCGTACACAGCGCCTTATTTGCATAGAGAGCAAGTCCGTTGCCGCCGTAGTAGCGGTCTATCGCATCCTTATATACGCGGCAGTTTTCTCTGAACAGCTCCTCATCAATAACATAGAGAGGCGTGCCGAACCGGCGCGCCAGCTCTACCGTATCATTTTTTCCTATCACAAGATGATTCTGTTCATTTACCGAAAGATCCTTTGATACAAACATCAATCATTTTTCCTTTCAATTCGTTTACTTATATACCCGTTCCCGTTTTCTTTTCAAGCTCCGGGAACGCAAGCTCCTCTGTAAGTGTCTTTTTTACCTTTTTGAATACCACGGGCTCTGCATCCTCTGTTATACACTCCTTGGTTATAACGACCTTTTCTATATCTTCATCTGACGGAGTATCGAACATAACATCGGTCATGCAATCCTCGATTATCGATCTGAGTCCGCGCGCGCCCGTGTTGCGCTCTATCGCCTTATCTGCGATCGCCGCCACAGCATCAGGCGCAAATTCGAGCTCGACCTTATCCATACCAAGCAGCGACTTATACTGCTTTATAAGAGCATTTTTAGGCTCGGTGAGTATGGTTATGAGCGCGTTGCGATCCAGCTTATCAAGCGCCGCGAACACCGGCAGTCTTCCGATAAACTCGGGGATAAGCCCGAACTTCAGAAGATCCTGCGGAGTTATCTGACGGATAAGCGCGGATTCATCAAGCTCCTGTCTGCTCTCTATCTGAGCGCCGAAGCCCAATGACTGCTTACCTGTCCTCTCACGGACTATCTTATGGATTCCGTCGAACGCGCCGCCGCAGATAAACAGGATGTTCGTCGTATCTATCGTTATCATTTCCTGATGCGGGTGCTTTCTTCCGCCCTGCGGCGGAACGGATGCGACTGTTCCTTCAAGCACCTTCAAAAGCGCCTGCTGAACGCCCTCGCCCGAAACATCACGGGTTATAGACACATTTTCAGACTTCCTTGCGATCTTGTCGATCTCATCAATATATATGATGCCGTGCTCGGCGGCACCTATATCATAGTCAGCCGCCTGAATGAGCTTTAATAGGATGTTTTCAACATCCTCGCCTACATAGCCCGCCTCGGTGAGCGAGGTAGCGTCGGCGATAGCGAACGGAACATTCAGTATCCGAGCAAGATTCTGAACGATGAAGGTCTTACCGCTTCCTGTTGGACCCACCATAAGAATATTGCTCTTTTGCAGCTCGACATCGTTCGCCTCATTCTCGTGCCTGATACGCTTATAGTGATTATATACCGCAACGGAAAGTATCTTCTTTGCTCGCTCCTGACCGATTATATACTCATCAAGAAACTCCTTTATCTCACGCGGTGTGGGGAGCTCTCCTTCAAGAGCAAAATCCGTTCCTTTCTCATCAGCGCGCATGAGCTCATTGCACTGCTCTATGCAATCCACGCATATAGCGGCATTATGTCCCTGCAGCATCGGACCCGCCATAGACTCCGGTCTGCCGCAGAAGGAGCAAAACATTTCTGTATTTTTTGCCATGATTATTTCTCCGGATTATTTCTTTTCGTTAGCCGAAATGATGACCTCATCAACAAGGCCGTAAGCCTTTGCTTCCTCGGCTGTCATGAAGTTATCGCGCTCGGTGTCCTCGCATACCTGCTCATATGTCTTGCCGGTACGCTCTGCTAATATACGGTTCATCTTCTCCTTGGTCTTAACGAGGTGATCGGTATAGATCTTTATATCGGTCGTCTGTCCGCTGAGACCGCCGCCCGAGATAAGCGGCTGATGGATCATTATCTCGCTTGATGGAAGCGCGTATCTCTTTCCCTTGGCGCCTGCTGCAAGCAAGAACGCGCCCATCGATGCCGCCATACCGATGCATATGGTCGAAACATCGCATCTGATATAGTTCATCGTGTCATAGATAGCCATTCCGGCTGTTATCGAGCCGCCGGGGCTGTTTATATAAAGCTGGATATCCTTATCCGGATCCTTAGCCTCCAGGAAAAGCATCTGCGCTACTATAAGCGCTGATGTGGTGGCATTAACATCCTCACCCAAAAAGATTATCCTGTCCTCTAAAAGTCTTGAATAGATATCATAGCTGCGTTCTCCGCGGCTGTTCTGTTCTATTACATATGGCATTGTTGGCATAATTGTTACCTCCTAAAAAATTATCTAAATTCAACTCATGCCGATGGTTTCCCATCGGCATGAATCATGATCATTCTACAACAGCGTTATTGCCGAGCATCTCAATGGTCTTCTGGAATGTAAGCTCCTTCTTTATTCCTTCCATCTCGTTCTCGGAGATAAGCTCCTTGAGCTTATCAAGCTCCATGTTATACTTCTTCGACATGTCAACCAGATGCAGTTCAAGCTCCTCAGGGCTTACCTCTATGCCCTCAGCCTTTGAGATCGCGTCTATTACAAGACCCGCATTGACCTGCTTAACAGCCTGATCGCGATAGGTCTCCTTCATCTGATCGAGAGTCTGACCCGTATACTGCAGATACATATCAAGCGACATGCCCTGATATGCCATGTTCTGCGCGAAGTCGTTTATCATGTTGTCTACCTGGTTATTTATCATTGCCTCCGGCACATCGAACTCGGCATTCTCAATAGCCTTGTCTACTACCGCGTTCTGTATCTCCGCCTCAGCCTTCTCCTTTGCCTTTTCCTCGAGCTGCTTTCTTACATCAGCCTTGTACTCGGCAAGTGTATCGAAATCGCTTACCTCGCTTGCGAAATCATCATCGATCTCCGGAAGCTCGCGAACCTTTATCTCATTTACCTTTACCTTGAAGAGCGCCGGCTTGCCCTTGAGCTCCTCTGCGTGATACTCCTCGGGGAATGTAACATTCACATCCACAAGATCATCTACATTCGCGCCGACAAGCTGCTCCTCGAAGCCCGGGATGAATGTGTTTGAGCCGATCTCCAGCTCATAATCCTCACCCTTGCCGCCATCGAATGCAACGCCGTCAACAAAGCCCTCAAAGTCTATAACAGCTATATCGCCGTTCTGTACCGGTCTGTCGTCAACGCTTACAAGTCTTGCATTCTTCTGCTGTGTTGCCTCGATATCCTTATCAACATCCTCGTCGGATACAGTATAGTCAACTTTATCCACCTTTATACCCTTGTACTCGCCGAGCTTTACCTCAGGTCTTGTGGTAACAAGTGCTGTATATACTACCGGCTCGCCTTCCTTGATCTCCTCAACATCGAACTCCGGACGAGCTACGACATCAAGTCCGCTCTCCTTGAGCGCTGCCTCATATGCAGCCGGAAGAAGATCGTTCAAAGCGTCATCATAGAATGCTGCCTTGCCGTACATCTTATATACTATAGCCTTCGGAGCCTTACCCTTTCTGAAACCGGGTATGTTGAACTTGCTCTTCTGCTTATTGTAAGCTCTGTCTATCGCCTTATCAAATTCCTCTGCGCTTACCTCAAATGTAAGCTTTGATAAGTTCTTCTCAACTTCCTCGCATTTTACTGCCATTTATTTTTCCTCCTTGTATTTTATGAGCATAAAATTATAGCTTAAAGTATCCGTATACACAAAATGCCCATTTTTCAAAATCTGCTTTATTATAACACAGCATTTTATAAATTGCAATTCATTTTTCAAAAAAATTTAATTATTAATAAATAATTCACACAAAATACATCTATTATTATATTTTATATGGTAAAAAAGCCGTCTATTTGCCTAGCCTCTGCCATACTATATGTATCATCGTAACAAAGCAAGCCGTGCCGCCGATAACATTTGATATCGGCTCCGCAGCGAAAACACCATATGCGCCCAGTCCTAAAAAGTGCGGCAGGATAAGCGTAAGCGGCACGACAAGGATCGCCTTTCTGAAAAGCGAAAAGAATATCGCCGGCTTTGCGTAGCCTATCGCGGTGAATGTGCTCTGCCCGGTAAATTGCAGTATCATCGTGAAGAACGCGGCATAATACAACCGCATCGCGTGCTGACCCATATCAAGGATATCCGGCTCAGATGTGAACAGCGACATGAAAAACCGCGGGAATATCATCACGCATACCCAGAAGATAAGGCTCACAACCGTTCCCGAGACGAGCGTGAACCTTATGCAATCCTTCACTCTGCCGAAAAGCCTTGCGCCGTAGTTATAGCCCATTACAGGCTGCGCGGCATGCGCTATACCCGATACCGGAAGTGACGCGATCTCACGGATAGAGTTTATCACCGTCATTATGCCGATATACACATCGCCGTACGCCGAAAGCGCAACATTACATACCACCTGAACTAGGCAGTTTGTTCCGTTCATGATAAAGCCCGCAAGCCCCAATGCAAGGATGTTTTGCAGCTCTCTTTTGTCGGGCTTTAAATACTCTTTTCTGATATGCAGTATCGTCTTTTTTCCGAACAGAAAGCTAAGCACCCAGAGCATCGAGCCCATCTGCGCTATGACGGTCGCTATCGCCGCGCCTCTTATCCCCAGTCCGAACACAAATATAAAGAGCGGATCGAGCACAATATTCAGCACCGCGCCAGAAAGCACCGTTACCATGCCGAACCGCGCAAAGCCCATTGAATTTATGAACCAGTTCATGCCGAGGCTGAGCATAGTAAACACAGTGCCGATCAGATATATATCAAGATAATCATTTGCATAGCCGAAGGTATTTTCACTTGCGCCGAGAGCGTACAGCACCGGAGTTTTAAAAATATAGCATAGTGCGGTAAGTATTACGCCTGAAATAATGAGCATCACAAATGTATTTGTCATTATCTTCTCCGCGCGCTTTATATCCCCCGCGCCGCGCGCTATCGAGCAGAGCGAGCCTCCGCCCTGACCGAAAAGCGTCGTAAAGGCGGCTATGAGCGTCACTATCGGGAAGATCAGCCCTATACCTGTGAGCGCCATGCCGGAGGTACCCGGCAGATGGCCTATGTATATCCTGTCGGTTATATTATAGAGGATCTGAACAAGCTGGGCTATCGTCAGCGGTATCGCCTGCGAAAGGATATGCCGGCTTACGCTGCCCGTGCCGAAATCGTTTACCGTTTTAGCGTTCATGAGCAGCACCCCGGTTGATCCTTTTATTATTATAGATAAACATAGTTACAGACACGCCGCAGATGATAATGTAACCTATCACGCTCCACATATCAGGCAGCTCCTGCCCGAGAAAGAAGAAGCCCAATAGCGCGGCAAAGATTATCTGGGTATAGTCAAACACCGAGATCTCGCGCGCCGGCGCATATGAATAAGCCGCGGTTATTGAAAACTGACCGCCCGCCGCGCTCATACCCGCGCATATGAGCATCAGCATCTGCATCCACGAAATAGGATGAAAATCAAATATCAGCGCCGGTAAGGTCACAAGGCACGAAAAGCATGAGAAGAAGAATACGATATACGCCTTCCTCTCACCCATTGATGTGAGCCGCCTCACCATTGCATATGCAATGCCCGCACCGAGTCCACCAAGAAGCCCGACAAGGCTTGCGGGATCAAGCAGTCCCGGAGTCGGCTTGATTATAAACAGGCTGCCGATAAACGCCGTTACGACCGCCAACCCTTGAAAAAGATTTACACGCTCCTTCATTATAAAATACGAAAAGATGACCGCAAAGAACGGTGACATCTTATTGAGCATAGACGCGTCTGAAAGCACAAGATGATCTATCGCATAAAAGTTACACAATATCCCGACAGTTCCGGCAGTTGCGCGGATGATAAGCCCCGACAGACAGCCCTTATGCCACATAAAGCTCTCGCCGTTTCTGATGAGCGCAACGACCGCGATAACAGCAGCAACAGCATTCCTGAAAAAGCTCTTTTCAAAGGTCGGCAGATCACCCGAGAGCCGTACAAAAAGATTCATAAGTGCAAAGCAGAATGCCGAACAGATTATGCACAGCGTACCCATTGCGCGCTTTGATAAAATAACCTTAGTCAATCCCATTACCTTCTTCCAGTATCGCTTCCGCGGTCTTTATCCCGTCTATCGCCGCGGTCATTATCCCTCCGGCATAGCCCGCG
>CAMNAT010000131.1 GCA_946531785.1 uncultured Oscillospiraceae bacterium | reverse complement strand
TTATTCACTCCGTCTGACACAACACGATTTTTTAATGCATTGTCCAGCCCAATATCATCAAGCGAAACATTTGTTATATAGTTGTTAAAGGTTTCGTTAAAATATATATCGATATTCTTTGCCTGTGCCGGTTTATGCGGAAAGCATGTTACTATCATTATCATTGCAATGACTGATGATATGATTTTTTTCATAATTACTCCTCTCCTTTCCCATAAACAAAGATACACTGTGTATTGGCAGTTCTCTGCTTGAGTACTATAATATCTGCATCTTCTCCGTGCGTAACATACGAGCGTATATCATTCTTATCTATACTTCGCACCGTCTTTGACTTTGTATCGAAACGGCAGATATTTGTTGTATTTATATTGGAATTCAAAAGGTTTGCAGCTGAAAAATCATATTTTCCTGTTAGTTCATTCACTGTTGATGTATAATAACAGGTTATATCTCCGTAATTATATACCTTTCCGCATTGATACGCCAATATAGCATCTGAATAGTTATAGCCCATAGGTGCACTTCGTTTATCATAGTCTCTGTTGTGGCTGTATCTGTCAGCATTAAAATCAAGTATAATATCGTTGATTCGGGTTCCAACCGCTCTGAATCTCACAATATCTCCCTTGTCGAGAGAATCATCGGCAGGCATCAAATATTTTACATCCTCAGGAAGGAAATATTCCTTAAACTTTCCGGATGAAAAAACTGTGATTGTCTTTCCATATTCTCCGTCATCCGATACCGAGTCTACAATTTTTGAAATCATTCCATAGCTGTAATTGTTACCCATATTTGAATAGAAGCTGTACGGTGAGCCGGTTCTTGCTACATTATATGCAAGCAAAACATTTGCACAGCCGTATTCATCAACATCATATACCTCAAAATATGAATATTTTGAACCTGAGTTCAATATTGAAACCGTTGTTGTTTCAAACTCTTCCTTAGCGCTAACATCAACTACGCTTTCTGTACCGGCAACTACCGGAAGTAAGAATACAATTGCACTGCTTGCATTGAAATT
The DNA here is from genome assembly GCA_946531785.1 of uncultured Oscillospiraceae bacterium. Classification (GTDB taxonomy): domain Bacteria; phylum Bacillota; class Clostridia; order UBA1381; family UBA1381; genus Ornithomonoglobus. The sequence continues at coordinate 5,470 of CAMNAT010000131.1, read as the reverse complement.
CATACCAAATGTTCCGTTGCTTCTGTATATATATTCCGTCTCTGCCCATTCGTGCTTGGTAAGGCTGTCGTTTTCATCCTTTTCTTTCATCAGTTCCTCTGTTGAAACGGTTTCCATATTAACTGTTTTTGCAGTATCAATAGCTATAACGAATCCGTCGGAATCAAGCTTATATTTTATAAGCTGCTCTTTAAAATTTGATTTTATAAGGTCATACGCCGCCGAAAACTTCTTTGTTTCTCCGTCATATTTGAGTTTTTTTGCGAACTCATAATCATTGAAATTTCCCGACTCTGTGAAAACCCGCATTACCACAGATTCCTCGTCCTCATCCTTATAGAATACTCTTACTAAATATCCGTATACAAACTCCTCTGATGCACTTTCAACATAAGCAATCTCATTATTGAAGCCCACATAATAGCTTATCGACTTGCCGGGTCTATTAACACTGTCACAGTAACTGCGTGCATAATCGCTCAACTCGTAGGTTTCATCATTGATGATTATTTCTTCATCTTCTTTCACTGATGTTACCCTTCCTATAGCCGCAGACGGAAGGATAATTATTTCCACAAAGGATTTATCAAGCGACTTTTTTACCTGAAGTACATCTCCCGACTTTATATCCGCCGGCTTAACCGTTGCACCATCAATATCACATATACTCAGCTTGATGTTATCTTCATTAATTGAAATATTGTTATCTGCGGAATGTTTGTCCTCAATAAGCTTATCCGTTGTGTCGACATTCCTTACCTTTACATATGTATAATGCTCGATGAAAATAACATCGTACACATTGTCATTATTATTATCTACCAGCCTGACTTTCCCTGAAGAATTTAAAATGTGATCTTCATCAGCCTTTGTAGTCATTCCGTTATAAACCTCAAGATAGTTCCTGTCAATCTTAACTTTTTTTTCTCTATGACTTCCATCTTCTTCATATATCAGTCTCGAATCGTTAATGTCTATTATATCTTTCGAAAGAATTGTCATTTCGTTATTTTTCTTCGGATATACCGATACGATCCCGTCGTCATCATAATAGACAATACAGTTCATACCAAAGTATTTATCAATATCTATTTTGCTGTCATATGCCTCGCCATCAACCTCAACCATTGAGTTTCCTTTTGCATAACTATAGGATAAATCGTATGAGGTCACCGAATTTTTTGTAATGACTCCTTCTATTGAATGTACTTCATGAAGCGCCTCAAGAAGCGTATCTTCTCCAACTCTGTAAGCAGGCTTTGAGCCAATATAGTCAACATTTGCAACTTTGCTCATAAACATATTATACAGAAGCAATGCCATATCTTCTTTTGTAACTTCTTCCTTTACTTCAATATTCTTAAATAAATCTCTTTCACTTGCAATACTGATATAACCCTGAGGATAACCACCATTTATTTCTGCGATGGATGTATATCCCAGTACTCCCACTACAATTTTTATCGCCTCATTGAGCTTGATACTGTCATTTACTCTAAAATTGTCACCCTCGCTTATAAATCTGAAGCTGAGTGCCGTTGTCACAGCCTGCGCATATTTACTGTTCGCAGGTACATCAACGAAACCTGTTGAATCTGACACCGGAACACTTATTCCGAGCACATCCATCAAGCCGTAAATGAAGTCGCCTCTGCTAACCGGATCGTTATCAATCGTTTCAAAAAATTCCGTTTCACCCAGACCTCTAAGCAAGGCTTGTGCTTCTTTTGCCTTTTCTGTAGGTTCATAGGCCTCCTGTACGGTTTGTGCCTCAGTATCTTTAGCATATGTATTTATGCATACTGACTGTAGCATCATTGCCGCAAGAAGTATAGATAGAATTTTTTTCATTTAACTATCCCTCCCAAAAACACAGTTATCGTTCTGTATATCAGCGTCGCCGCTTCCGCGCGTGTAAGGCTTTCATCCGGTCTGAACTTTCCGTTATCCCCGGTAATAATTCCATTCGCACCAAGACTTGAAACACTTTCCTTTGCATAATCGGAAATCTCTTCACCGTCACCAAATGTCATTTCACCCTCCAGACTGATTCCGTAATAATCAAGCGCTCTGTAAATTATTACAGACATCTCTTCTCTTGATACATTCTCGGTTGGTCGGAAATATCCGTTGTATCCCTGTATAATTCCCGTATCACTTAAGCCTGTAATACTACCCTTATACCACGCATCATCCTCTATATCCGCAAACTCATTTGCTGTGCCGTTGGGTATTTTGAAAACTCTTTGTATAAGTGCCGCTGTTTCTGCACGCGATATATTCGCTTCCGGCCTGAATGTATTATCATTGTAGCCGTTTATAATACCTTTATTAAAGCACTCGGTAATATACATCTCTCCCCAGTGTCCTTTTATATCAGTAAAAACAGCTGTTGTTTCCACTTCATTTTTCTCCGCAGACTCCTGTGGTTTTTCTGTAGCTGTGTTGTTATATACTTCGCCCATTCCCGGCGTGTATATTCCCATTGCGGCACCACCGCCGCCACCGCCGCCACCGCCACCGCCGCCGGTCGGACCTTTACTTGATGATTTCTCCTGTTTTTGGTACTCATCCGCTGCAATTTCTATAAATCTACTGTATATTGCTTCTGCGCTGTTAAGCTTTGATATGGCTTCCTTGAGTGCTGAGCCAACCGCCTTTTTGTAATATGAATTAAGCTCCTTATAATCTCCCGATGAAAGCTCATTACTTTTTATATATTCTTCCGCGATTTCAAGCAAAGTGTACTGCTCAGGTGCTGCCTTACATTGAGCAACAAATTTCGCACCAATGAGAACCTCCTCCGGAGTGGCCTTGCCTATATCGTAATTCTTTACTGCTGCAAAAAAGCTATCTTTATCGCCATCTTTCATATCCGCGATTTCATTCAAATCATAATCAAAATATGTTTCATATAAATCGCAAAAATCATCTAATGACAAGCTATCGTTCATCAGCTTCGCTACTGCCGAAGCCTGAATATATCCCTTTATAAACCCGGCATTTGTGAATTTACCATGAGCCTTTATATTTTTTATAAATGTATTTATCTCTACCTTATTATCTTTGAGGCTTTCCATATCCGCCCCGAAATTCACATCTAAAAAACCATCGCCGGAATTTGCCTGTGTAACTGCCTTTTCCAAATCAGAAGATGCTAATATGAATATACTTCTGTCCGCATAATCTCCGCATTCAACATACATTATGTATTCTCCTGCTTCAAACGAATTATTGATTTCTATATTTTCTGCTATCTTACCGCCGGAGATATATACTTTTTTATAGAAAAATTTATCAAAATCAATACCTTCCGCACTAATGCTGTCACGATCTGCATTTGATTTCATAATTATAATATCAGCAAATGCCTTCGCAGGCGCAGGGATTTCCATATTCACAGAAATTTTTCTTTGTTCCGAATCAACACTGATGCTCTCCAAAGCCAGAGCCATTGGCTGCATAAACAGTAAAACTGCCGTAATAACACTACCAAGCGCCACTGATTTATTCATCTGTACATTCTCCCTCCATCATATCAACATGTCCTAATTCTGCACACATCAGAAGAAATGCACCTGCTCCATGCAAATCATTCGTTGATACCGGTCTTTCAGAATAACCACGATAGTCACATACATTGGTACCTATGCACACATCACCAAGCAACAAATCCTCACCGCAAATACTTACGGATTTGTTTATAATTCCCTCAAAGCCTTTTACCGCTGCCTGTATATATTCTTCGACTACTATTTTCATTCTTACTGCCTTAGCCAATGAATATACAAACAGCGAGCTGCACGATGCCTCTAACCAATTACCTTCACAGCTGCCCTTGTCCACAATCTGATACCACATTCCGCTTTTTGCGTCCTGATTCCGTACTATCGCTTCAAGAACAGTTCTCTCAATTTCTTCAAGCTTTTTCCTGTCCGGATGATTTTCAGGAATCTCTTCAAGTATATCCAATACCGCTACTACATACCAGCCTAACGCTCTTCCCCAAACTTCCTCTGACAAGCCCGTTATTTCATCTGCCCACTCTGCCTCATGTGAATAATCCCATGCGTGATATAATAATCCTGTTTTCTTGTTTCCCATTTTATCCCACATAAGCAGTGCCTGGTCAATCGCTCTCTGCGCAAAATGCGTATCACCGAATAAAGCAGAATATTGTACCTCAAGCGGAGCCGCCATATATATTCCGTCAAGCCACATCTGGTCCTTATAAAAAAGCTTGTGCCATCTGCCGCCGTCCGGATTTGTAGGCCATTTTTCCAAAACCTCCATAAGTGTTCCCAAAGCCTTTTTATACTTTTCTTCTTTGGTACATTTATAGAGCTCAATCAGCAATATTCCCGGCTGAATATCATCAAGCATATTATCTCTGAATGTATTTATACTACCATCATCATATATAATTGAATCAACCCATCGTTTTATATATTCAAAATACCGTTCATCCTTGCATACCTTATATGTATTATACATTCCCGAAAGAAAAACGCCCTGATGATAATGAAATATTCCTTTAGGCTCAAGGTCCTCGGCTTTATATTTTCTCATAATTGTTTCACTTAACATTTGTGCATATTTAATTGATTCGTTCATTTTTATCTCCATATATTGGTCAATCTTAACATACTCACTTTATCCTATTATAGCATAACACACTTCTATATTGCTTTTATTTTTTATCACAAAAGTGTCGAAATTTAATCATTCATTTAAAATCCGCTTGACTTTTATTTTTATCAAATCTAATATAATAACAACTTTAATACAATAATCTGTCTTTTCAAGGGCAGTAGTACTGTCGATACACTTGAAGTAGTTTTATATGAGAATTTACTTGACTTTGAGGTGCATTTATTCTACACCGTTTTTGATGAATACAATATCATCGCAAGAAATTCAGATATAACAAACAAATCCGGAGTAAATCTCGAAATTATGAGTGCATACTCCGCAAGCCTTGATTTGTCCATAAGGAATTATGATACCATACATTTTGCAGGCACATGGGAACGCGCACGCAACATGGAGAGAACTTCTCTCAAACCGGGGCGTAAAGCAGAAATCGACTCTTTCGGAGCTTTACGAGTACGGCAAGGCATCAATCCACACCAGTTCAGGCGGCTATTCAAGGATGGTGAAAGCTTTGAAACTCTTCAATCGGTCATGTTCTATTCTAACGAGGGCTTCAGAAAACCCTCAAGAGAATACAATGGTAGCTTACTTATGTATAAAGGAGTCAAGATGGATTACCGACTTGTCAATTTTGAAACCATAGTATGACATTTGAGAACACTTTATATTGCAGTTAATTTTAGGTAAATTTTAAACGAAATTCATAAATAAAAATATTGACAATGTGAATGTTTTGTGTTATAATGGCTTTGATACAGAGATTTTGGAGACGTATCAAAATAAACTTATGTTTGTTTTGATGCGTCTTTTTGTTTTA
>CAMNAT010000130.1 GCA_946531785.1 uncultured Oscillospiraceae bacterium | reverse complement strand
GATATTGGTCCCGCCAATATCAACACCCAATCTCGCGCCGCGGTATGCGTCCTTATCACAGATGAGCACCACATCGGAATGCAGCTTTAAAAGTGCCGCTGGAACTGTAAGATTTATCCCGTCACCTATAAGCTCCGAAACAACTCTGCTCTTTGCCGCGCCCGATGCCATAAGTATTATCTTTTTTGAAGTTAATATTGTTGACATCCCCACTGTCAAAGCAAGGCGGGGCACATCGTCAGCTGATTTAAAAAAGCGCGAATTTGCCTTTATCGTACTTGCGGCAAGTCTTGTCATATGTGTGTAAGAATTCATGACAGAATCGGGCTCGTTAAAGCCTATATGTCCATTTCTGCCAATACCAAGTATCTGAATATCTATCCCGCCATGAAGCTTTATAAGCTTTTCATATGCTTCACATTCCTTTTCCGGTTCAGCTGTTTCACCGTTCAGAATGTGAGTGTTTTCATCCTTTATATTTATTTTTGAAAACAAATTTTCATGCATATATGTATAATAGCTATTTGGATCATCTCTTTTGATCGGATAATATTCATCAAGATTAAAGCTGATCGCCTCGGAAAAATCGACTGCTCCGGCATTACACATTTCTCCCAATTTACTGTACAACCCTATCGGTGTTGAACCTGTTGCCAATCCCAGTACGCTGTCCGGCTTTAGCGTAAGCTGTGCCGCAACAAGCTCCGCCGCCTTTGATGACATTTCGTCATAATTCTCACATACTATAACGCGCATTATTTTGTCCCCTCTCTTAAAAGCTCGCTTAATATGCTCTTTAGCTGCGGTTCCTTTTCCTTCAGCTCCTCACATAAGCGGAACTGATTTCGCGCTCTGTCAAGATTATGGTTCCTGCGGTGCGACTTGAAATATATGTCTCCGTCAATATGATCCTTTAAAAATCGGACTCCCAGCTCGAAAGCGACAAGCCGTACAGATATTGGCAGCAGCTCTATTTCAGCGCTGGTGAGTATATCCTTCGTTTCACTCAGGTAGCCCCCAGCGAACAGTCTGAAATTATCCACATCAAAATGCACCTTTGACAAATCTGCTTCATCCTCAGCTGCCGTTGAACCGCAAATCCTTAAGCCGTCACCGAAATCATACAACACGCTTCCGGGCATAACAGTGTCAAGGTCAATAACGCATACAGGCTCGCCTGTATTCTTATCAAACAGGATATTATTTATCTTTGTATCGTTATGCGTGACCCGAACCGGTACCCTGCCCGCCTTTATACTATCGACTACGACACCCGCTATACCTTCATTTTCCTTTACATATCCGAGCTCCTTTGCGACCTCGACCGCGCGTCCGGATATATTCCTATCCACCGAATCGTACAGATCAGCTACGCGCTTGGGCGTATTATGAAAATCAGCTATAGTTTCATGCAATATCTCTGCCGGGAAATCATCCAGCATTCGGCAAAATCTTCCGAAGCCCACCCCTGCATTATATATATCCACTTTCGACTTGTCGATGTCCTCAACCGTTTTTGTGTCAGAAATAAATCTGTAGAGCCTGAATACATTATCCTTGTCGTACTTGTAGCACAGCTCCCCATCACATGTACTGATAACTGTAAGAGTTTCGCGAAGAGGATCGCCGCCGTATGCTATTATCTTTTTACGCAAGTGAGCCGTAACATTGTCTATATTCTCCATAAGTCTGTCAGGATCCTTAAAGACAAATGTATTTATCCTTTGCAAAATGTATTTTGACGGCTCGCAGGAATATGTGTCATTTATATTGCCGTTGCCATATGTCCTGACCTCAGCGCTTATGTTGAAGCCTTTCATTATCTTTTCTATATCCATAATATTAAGTTTCCAATACTTCCATCGCACTCTCTGATGCGATAAATATATCGTGTTATGATAACATTAGCTACCATTTTCGTATATCATTGTGTAAACGAGATCAGTTCTTGAAAATTCTTTATACGAACTCTATATTCAGCGTTGCTATCTCCCAGTAAAGTTTGCAATGCAGATACCTCTTCTATGGGCGCATTAACACTCCCTGATGCGAGCATTACATTCTCATCCTGAAAAAATGTGATAGATATTATCGGAAAGTCAAATTTCTTCATGTCAATTATCTCCTATCTTTTAATTATTGAGATTCTCTTCACTCAAGAATACGGCTATCGAATCCTTATAAGCATCCGGAACTTCATTCACTTGGAATATCAAATTGATCATCCCTTCGCCACTGAACTCTGTATATTCATCTGTCTTCAATGGAAAGCTGAAATATTCGAGCTGCGATCCCGAATCAGTCGGTTTCTCAAAACCAAGCTTCATTGAATTGTATGAATTATACTCGTCCGCAGTAATACTGATATAATATCCTATATTCCATGTGGTTAAATCCGTCTCCATATTCTGTTCTTCATTACGCAGCCTGTTCATTGCAATATCACCGGGTTCCGGATCAACGCCCACATAGAAATAAGTTGATTTTATCTCACCTGACTTAGATCCGAGCTTGACAAGATATTTCCCGTATTCCGGATCAGATATAAAGAAATGAACTGTCCCGCTGTATATATCATTAGTCTGATTGGCGTATACAATATTGTTTATATCAATATCTCCCGATTGGTTACTATTGTCATTTTCCTTTGCTATTAGCACCGTTGAACGACCTGTCGCCTCAACAGATACTTCCGGAATGTCTCCCCCGATATACTCAGCCGGAAAGGTGAATTCCTCCACAGCATCAGCGTGTGCGACCAAATTTACAGATATGGTCATTGCCATAATTAAAACCCATGTTATCTTTTTCATCTTCACTCCTCCTCATTCACCACATAAATGTATTTATATTTTTAAGCTTATTTATAGCCTCAACAAGAAAATAATCCGCATAAATAAGTGTGCAATGTCTTTGCGAATTATATGACTCAGAACAGTGCGTAATGATCGCATCCGTTTCATCCGACCAATCAGCAAAATTATCTGAAATGGTTTTTATAAATCTCAATGCAGCTTCGTAATACATTGCTTTTTCATTCTCAGAAACCACCCTCGACAGTTCTATAAGACCACTCGCTGCTATCAACCCTGCCGAAGCGTCATAAAGCACCGGCGCAGTGGGACTTCTGAAATCGCTCTTAGGAAGATAATCATCGCAGCACGCTGCTATAAAATAATTAGCTATCCTCTTTGCCGCATTAAGATACCGCGTTTCATTCGTGTGCAGATAGCTTAGCACAAATCCATACAATCCCCATGACTGTCCTCGTGACCATGATGAACCTACTGCATAGCCCTGTCCTTGCTTAGTTTCGACAATATCTCCTGTTGTTGGATCATAATTGACGATATGATGAACGGAGCCGTCCTCGCGAATGTGATTCTTTATGGTTTTATCAGCATGGCTTGTAGCAATATATCTATATCTGTCATCACCGGTTGCCTCGGATGCCCAGTACAATAAAGGAATATTCATCATACAATCAATGATTGCATAGCCTTTCTGTTCCTTTCCATTCCACGCTCTGATATATCCGCCTTTGATATTATAGCGACCTGCCAGAATATTGGCGGCATACATATTTCTCACATAAGAGTCTCTGCTGCCTGTAATCCGATAATCTGCACCTGCGGATAAATGCCACATAAACCCTACATCATGGTGAAGTCCCTCATATTGCTCAAATGCTCTATCAAGGAGCTTCTCTGCATTCTCAGCAGTAAATCTGTATTCTTCATTTTTAGTCGAAGCGTACATAAGCCACATCATTCCCGGCCAAAAGCCGTTAGTCCACCAACACACATCAGAACGGAACTTATCGTCATATCTGCCTTTATTATCTGTTGTGTAAGGTAGTGTTCCTCTTTTTTCTATAGCCGTTCTTGAGAGCTTCTCGTTGATCTTATCCCAAATATCCTCTATCCACATATCTGCCATATTGCTCATTTCCTTTCACAGACGAGTTATATTAATCACTCCCGGTAATCTCTATTAAAATAGCGAATCAAGTAATACTTCACGATTCGTGCCATAGAATATATCATCATGTCCGCTGATCACTTCGCAGAACTTCTCCATATTATCCCACGAATCATTAAGATCAAATTCATAACTGTGTCCCCATATATAATATATCTGAGGTGTCTCTGGTTTAAGATCTATAAATCTTTCGGCAAGCTCAAACATTTTATCCATTTCATAGATCTGTATAGTGGGATCAAGTCTGAGCAGATCCTGCGGCAGACCAAAACCATATGTAGATGTTATGGTTCTCGCATATTTGATCGATGTGTTTTTACGGATAAAATCTGCAACATACGCATTATTATTCTTTTCCCCTCCGCCCGGATATGCCAACCCGACGATATCATAGCCGCAAAGCTCAGACAGATTATTCTGATCCTGTGATATTTGATACAATATATCTTCATCTGAAAGTGTTGTAAGATAAGGATGAGTGAGCGTATGTGAGGCTATCTCATGGTTTTCGTATATCTTTGCCACTTCTTCCGCCCTCACTTTATTTCTCGGATCCTTCCGACCACTTGTATCTACGCTGCCAAAAAAGGCAGAATTCAGATTAAATGTTGCCTTTAGTCCATATTTATCAAGCATCTCTATCAGCCTAATATCCTGAGTGACACCATCATCAAAGCTGAAGGTTACGGCTTTTAGCTTATTATTCCACATGATAACACCTCTGTTTGTCAATCATACTATTATTCCAGTATTATTTTTATAGAGAAGCTTTTCGGCAGACATTCATAAGGTTTGAAATCAATGTAATGCGCCGTTATAACTCCATCTATCCCCATGCGGCTATCATAAGATTCACTGCCGACTTCGACCATATATCTGTCCTTTTCAAAAACCACCTTGGTTTTGCCAAGCATAACATAGCCGTCATAGATCTGAGGTCTGTCCCAGCTTACAAGCCTTTCGCAAATGCTATGCGTATCAGCCGCATGATCAAACACATCCGTCATGACAATCGAGTTGTCATATAATTCAAACCCGCGGCGGATCTTTTTTATGAGCCCGGCTTTGTATGCTCCCTCAATATCAAGAGAAAAGAAATCATTACCTGCCTTTACATTCAGAGCTCTGTATTCCGGCCCCGCCATCTGGTATTCCCCGTTTACGATCGGAACGCAGTGCCCCTGTGAGCCGTTCACAAACAAGGTATATCGAAGCTCGGGATCGAAGGTTTCTTTTCTGTATTCTCCGCGTCCTACATCAGCGATAGGTATATCATCATTGCTATCTACTATCATAAAGCTTCCGACATCATTATGATTATGAGGAACTCCATTAGTTCCTCCCTTTGCAGCAAAGCTGTAATTTTTCATCCGTTTTATATACAGCTGCGAATTTTCAAAATACGACGTGTCATATGTCCGTTCGTCTGCAATATAATCCGTATCAAACCACAAAAGCTCTGTCACAGAGAATATATTGTCCTGATGCGCACCCAGCTCAAGTTGTGGATAAAGTATATCATTCCCGTATATCTGTCTCAGAAATGACAGATTTTTCACATCAGCATAATAATCCTGTCTGCTGTCGGACACACAATAGACCTTTGTTTTGCCCATTCGCATCTTTTGCGGAAACATTGCAATGCTTTTTACCTTTTCATTGATAAAATAATTTCTTTCGCCGCCGGAATATGTATATACGAGCCATGCGAAGTACAGGAAATGTCCAAAGCCATATGACCAATATATCATGCCCTCCTTGCAGCAACCGTCATCCTCGTAGCCGAGAAGGAAATTATCTATCGCTTTATATAATTTGGGCATCAGCGCCGCTATTTCATCCTCCGTTCCGAAATGGAGCAGCGCCACGGCACTGCAGCAAGCGCAGACGGAAGCCCAATTGCTTGTCGATCTTTCCCAGCCGCATTTGTTTCTGAGACCGGCAATTATCCTTCTGCGAACCTCATAGGATATTCTTTCGTTTACATATGGCGGGAGCTTATCACCGTTTATAACCGCAATTTCAGTGAGAACCTTCGCGGTTTCTCCGTTAGCCAGATCGATCCGGCTCGCTATCCCCTCAAGAGAAGGGTTATGCTCCATATCAGCATGAGGCGGCAGACACCAGGTATACTCATCGCATATAACACATATGACATCAATGAGCGGCCTGATATATTTTTCGTCATTTGTCAGCCACAGTGCTGCTGAAATGGATACGCAGTCATCTCTGCGCTCATAATACCTTTTCTCGAATGTTTTTCTGTCCCCCGTTTCATAATAAAGCATATACTCACTCATTGTGAGATGTGAGTATACTTTTTCCAAAGCAGCATCCGCTTTTTTTATGAGTCCTTCCACTAACGGGCGCGCAGCCTTGCACTTTAAAAGCGCTTCACGTTTTCTTTCAAGGTCAATACCATAATAATTATTCATAGTCTCTTGCCTATCCCTTAACTCCGCCGAGGTTAATACCACCCATGATATGCTTCTGGAACAATGCAAATATAGCAACCTGCGGCGCAATAGCG
>CAMNAT010000129.1 GCA_946531785.1 uncultured Oscillospiraceae bacterium | reverse complement strand
GCCGCTCCCGTATATTGCGATTTTGTTCCAAAAAATTACTCAGCGTATTTGTCTTCCTTGCTCCATGAGTAGAACTTTCTGATCTCCTCGCCGACCTTCTCAAGCTGATGCTCAGCCTTGAGCTGTCTTGTAGCATTGAAGTGCGCTCTGCCGTTCTTGTTCTCTGCGATCCACTTGGATGCGAATGTACCGTCCTGGATCTCTGAGAGAACCTTTTTCATTTCCTTCTTTGTTTCCTCTGTTACCATTCTCTTGCCGGTCTCGTAATCACCGAACTCAGCTGTGTCGGAGATGGAATATCTCATCTTGCCGAAGCCGCCTGCATAGATAAGGTCAACGATGAGCTTCATCTCGTGGATGCACTCGAAATAGGCGTTTCTCGGATCATAGCCAGCCTCAACAAGTGTCTCAAAGCCTGCCTGCATCAAAGCTGTTACGCCGCCGCAGAGAACTGCCTGCTCACCGAAGAGGTCCGTCTCGGTCTCGCATCTGAAGGTAGTCTCAAGTATTGCCGCTCTTGCGCCGCCTATGCCTGCGCCGTATGCCAAAGCTGTCTCAAGAGCCTTGCCCGTAGCGTCCTGCTCAACTGCTACCAGACACGGAACACCCTTGCCCTCTTCATACTCTGAACGAACTGTGTGACCCGGTCCCTTCGGAGCGATCATAGCAACATCTACGCCTGCGGGCGGTACGATCTGCTTGAAGTGGATGTTGAAGCCGTGAGCGAACATGAGCATGTTGCCGTCCTCAAGGTTCGGCTCAATAGCATTCTTATAAATATCAGCCTGCTTCTCGTCCGGTGTAAGTATCATGATTATGTCTGCCTTCTTTGCAGCCTCAGCCGTCTCGAATACGGGGATGCCGTATGCCTCAGCCTTTGCAGCGCTCTTTGAGCCCTTTCTGAGACCTACGATTACATTCACGCCGCTATCCTTAAGATTCTTTGCGTGAGCGTGACCCTGCGAACCGTAACCGATGATCGCAACTGTCTTGCCGTCTAAGAGCTGAAGGTTACAGTCACTCTCATAGAACACTCTTGCGTTCTGATCATTTGTCTTTCCCATTGGTATTACCTCTTTCCTTATATTGATTACTCATTTATTAAAAACACCGCTGTGTTTTTTACTTAGTTAAGTCTGAGCGTGTTTGCGCCGCGCTCAAGCGCCGTCATACCCGTACGCGCTATCTCCTCGATGCCGTACGGCTCAACCATACGCAAAAATGCATCGATCTTCTGATCAGAGCCGGTAAGCTCCGCGGTAAGCGTCGTCTCGGCAATATCTACGATATTAACTCTGAACACATTGGCGATCTGGATTATCTCGCCGCGGTTCTTTGCGTTCGCTCTTATCTTAACGAGCGCCAGTCCGCGCTTTACCATTTCGTCATCCTTGAGCGTCTTTATCTTAATGACCTCCATGATCTTTGAAAGCTGCTTTGACACCTGCTCGACCATGTACACATCGCCCTTGACCTCGATCGTTATACGCGATATCTTCTCGTCGGCGGTAGTTCCCACCGAGAGCGAATGGATGTTGAAGCCGCGTCTTGTGAACAGCCCGACAACGCGCGAAAGTACGCCGGCATGGTTTTCAACAAGAACAGATAATGTATACTTTTCCATGCTTACGCCTTCCTTTCCGTTATGCGATTCTCATTCAAGGAATCGCCTGTCGGCTCATACGGGCTGACATTCACGACAAGCAGATAGCTTTCCTTATCGGCAAGCATATCATCTATCGCCTTGTCTATCTCGGAATTTTCGTTGATCTCGCTCGTCTTTATCCCGTAAGCCTTGGCGAGCATACAGAAATCAGGATTACCGCCCTCGATATTTACCATCTGGTAGTTGCCCTTATACGCCGTATACTGCAGCTCATGCACCATGCCGAGACGGTCGTTTTTGAACAGCACCATCTTTACCGGTATATGATACTGCACCATAGTGCCGAGCTCGGGAAGATCCATCTGGAAGCTGCCGTCACCCATTACGGCGATAACGGGAAGCTTGTCCTGCGCGCGCGACGCGCCGATAGCCGCCGGAAGTCCGTAGCCCATGGTGCCGAAGCCGCCCGATGTTATGAACTTGCCGGGATCCTTTATCGTGAAGTTATTTGCACTCCAGATCTGGTTCTGTCCCACCTCGGTGGTCAGATACACCTCCGAATCGGTCTTTTCAGAAAGCCTGTTTAAGAAATACCTCGGACTTACCGTACCCGTATCCTCATGCGGGATCTCGAACCTGTTCTCCTCGCGCAGCTCGTCCGCCTCTGCCTTCCAATCGTCATTTACCCTATAATCGGAAAGCACCTGGATGAGCCGCAGCGTTACATCCTTTATATCGCCTACCACCGGGATCCTCGGCTGCATGTTCTTGCCGATCTCGGCGGGGTCTATATCTATGTGTATGAGCTTGTTAGCTTCCTCTATCCCCTTTGTGTTCGCTACGCTTCTGTCGCCGAGCCTTGTTCCCATTGCGATAACAAGATCCGCCTTGTTTATCAGGCGGTTAGCGCACTTTGAGCCGTGCGAGCCGACCATTCCGTAAAAGCGCTCATCATCGGTAGGCACAACGCCCAGTCCCATCATTGTGGATATTACGGGGATGCCGGTACGGTTCACAAGCTCGTTTACCTCCTTCATCGCGCCGGAGGAGCATATTCCGCCGCCGGCTAAAAGCACCGGCTTTTTCGATGCGCGGAGCGCGTCCGCGACCTTTTTGAGCTGCATTTCATTGGCTCTGCCCGGCAGCTTGTAGCCGCGCAGATTAATCTCCTCGTTGCCGCCGCCGTTATATTTCTCCTGCAAAACATCTATCGGGAAGTCGATAAGCACCGGTCCGGGACGGCCTGTTGTCGCGATATGGAACGCCTCATTGATAACGCGCGCTATATCGTTCACATCCTTGACAAGGTAGCTGTGCTTTGTGAACGGCAGCGTTGCGCCGATTATATCTACCTCCTGGAATGCGTCCTTACCGATAAGACTTCTCTTTACCTGACCCGTGAGCGCCACTACGGGGATCGAATCCATATACGCCGTTGCGATCGCAGTGATAAGGTTTGTCGCGCCCGGCCCCGATGTTGCCGTACATACGCCTGCGGTATGGTGTACCCTCGCATAGCCCGACGCCATATGCGCCGCGCCCTGCTCGTTACGCGTCAGTATATAATCTATCGAAGAATGTGAGATGCTTTCGATCAGCGGAGCATTTGACGCGCCCGGGTAGCCGAAAATAACGCTGACACCGTTTGCCTCAAGAGTCTTTACCGCCAGATCTGCGCCTGTCATAGCCAAGCTTCATTCCTCCTGTCCTATTTTTTCAATAATTCATTATATTCTATCAGTTTTTTCCCATATTGTCAACTGCTTTTTTAAACAAATTTTCGGTTATACGCTCATGTGATGAGCCCTCAAACTCAAAGCTGCCCTGAGGCTCCATGCCGCTCATATCCGCGGTGAAATACACATCCGCCGGATAGTCGCGATTCCAGCGGTAGATGATAACCCCTTCCGCCTTATCGATTTCGGGCGCGAAGGTCTCAACAAAGCAGTATTCGCCCTCGCCCGCCTTTTCCATAAAATCCTCGTCTATGTTCACGCCATCTGAGAACAGCTTTGCCGAATATGCGTTCATCCACAGCCTGCTGCCGGAGGTGATTTCCTTTATCCGCTCCACAAGCACGCGGTCGCGGCTCTGACGGCGGTGGTTGAACATCATACCGTTTTTATCGTCAAGACAAACTATCACTATCATATATCACCGCTTCCCTTCCGCGCGGCTTTCGCCGGTCGCATAGTCGATCACCACGCCGGGCTGAACATTATAGCAATACACATTGAAGCATATGCCGTCGCCCTCATCCTCGACCGACCACGCCTCCATCTCCACGCCGTCCGCGACAAGGTTGCTGCCGTCAAAGTACGGCGTTACGCGGTACATAACATGGTTATCGGTCTCCTTTATGTAATCGGCAACCATGTTTTCAAACGGAACCATGGTAGTTGCATTCAGATACCGCGTGCCGGTGATGAGATTCCGCTCATTGGCATCCTCGCCGGAAAGCTGATGACCTATAAGGTGGCTGCGGTTATACAGACTTTTTGAATCCACAAAATCATACTGCACCGAATGCCAGCCCGTAGGCTTTACGGAGCTGATGTTCCCGCGCTTTTTTGTCGGCATCAGTTCTCTGCCGAGGCACGCGAACGCCGCGCCGCAGCGACCGAGATAATCAAGCTCGCTGTAGCGTTCAAATGAACGGTCCGTTATCTCGCTGTCCTCAAAATACGGAACATTATAGTTTATCTCGATATATCCCTTGCCGGAGTATGCCGGAAAGCTCGCGGCGGTAAGCGCCTTGTAATCCTCGTTTTCACCAACGCTGCTGCCGGGCAGCTCTATGATGATATCGCAGGATGAAATAAAGAGCGATAATAAAAGAGTGAGTATAAGGATCGCTGCTGATCGTTTTTTCATCACTGTATCCCTCCATTCAAGCTTATTCAGCCGCGCGGCTGTTGCCCGTTGCATGGTCTATAATTATGCCCGGCTGCTCGTTATAGCAAAACACATTAAAGCATATGCCCTCACCGTTGTCCTCTACCGACCACGCCTCCAGCTCCACGCCGTCCGCAACGAGGTTTTCACTCTCAAAATACGGAGTTACGCGGTATATGACATGATTCTCCGTCTCCTTGACATAGTCCGCGACCATGTTTTCAAACGGGAGCATTCCCGTCATGTTCAGATAGCGCGTGCCTGTTATAAGATTCTTCGGATTAGCGTTCTCGCCCGCGAGCTGATAGCCGATAAGGTGGCAGCGGTTATACAGATATTTTCCGCTGACGCTGTCATATTTCACGCTCTGCCAGCCGGTCGGCTTAACGGAGCCGATGCTCCCGCGTTCATCCGCAGGCATCAGCGCGGTGGATATATTCGCAAGCGCAAAGCCGCATCTGCCCAACGGGTCAAGCTCGCTGTAATACTCCTCGGGTATAAAGAAAAACGCGCCGTCCCCAGTCATATGCGGCAGCTCAAAATACGGCATATTATTATTCATCACCGTATACGGCTCGCCCGAATACGGCGGTATGTCCTCCGCCGCTGCATGGAACGATATTATGAGCAGCAGCGGGAGAAGCAGAAGCCTCAGCCGTTTTATCATTTTATCACTAACTCTACCGGACAATGGTCTGAACCCATTATGTCGTGATGTATGTCCGCGCTTACGAGCCTGTCGTTAAGGCTCTCCGACACTATGAAATAGTCGATACGCCAGCCCGCGTTCTTCTCACGAGCGCGGAAGCGGTATGACCACCATGAATATCTTTCGGTCACATCAGGATAGAAATATCTGAAGGTATCGGTGAAGCCGCTGTCTAAAAGCTCTGTCATCTTGCCGCGCTCCTCGTCGGTGAATCCGGCATTCTTGCGGTTGGTCTTGGGATTTTTCAGGTCTATCTCCTCATGAGCCACATTCAGGTCGCCGCACAGGATGACGGGCTTTGTCTTTTCAAGCTCCTTCAGATATGCCCTGAACGCGTCCTCCCATGTCATGCGGTAGTCAAGCCTTTGCAGCTCGTTCTGTGAATTGGGCGTATAGCAGGTGATAACATAGAAATCGGGAAATTCCGCAGTTATCACGCGCCCCTCATGATCGTGCTCCTCTATGCCTATGCCGTATGTAACGGATAACGGCTCAGCCTTTGTGAACATCGCCGTTCCCGAATAGCCCTTCTTTTCGGCATAGTTCCAATAGCAATGATAGCCCTCGGGCGCGAAATCTATCTGCCCCGCCTGCAGCTTGCTCTCCTGGATGCAGAACACATCCGCGTCGATCTCATTGAAGAAATCGACAAAGCCCTTTTGTACACAGGCGCGCAGCCCGTTTACATTCCATGATATCAGCTTCATATCTATATGTTGAAATCCTTTCACCAAATTTGTTTGAGAGAAATGCTCTAAGCAAATCGTATTTTTTGCACTGCGAGACTATAGGCTGCTATGCGAGCAGGGCAAAAGGTGCGAGTTGCAACGAGCATTTCTCTCAAACTTTTTCCTCTATTTCGAAGTACGGTGGGAAGTCGCGCTCGGAATCGGAATCGTATTCCAGTATCGACGCCGCGCCGTCCTCGTCGCCCTCGTCAAGCTCGTCAAAGCCCATGAATTTATATGTTATATACATTACCCTGTTGCGGTCCGTCGCAAGAAATTCCGCAAGCAGGCGCTTATTAAGCTTTTTGCTCAGCTTTTCAAGATAAATGAGTATAGCCGAGCCGACACCGCGCGACATGACGCGGCAGCTCATAAGCAACAGCTTTATCGTCATAACATCGGTGTTCTCGACAAGGATAAGACCTATCTTGCCGTAGTCACCGTATTTATCGGTAAGCTGCGCGATCAGGAATATATACTTATCCGAATCTATGAACTCGCGCAGCTCATCATACGAATATGTGTAGCCGGTCGAATTCAGCTGATGTGTGCGGACGGTAAGCTCATACGCCCTTTGTA
>CAMNAT010000128.1 GCA_946531785.1 uncultured Oscillospiraceae bacterium | reverse complement strand
CCATGTCCTTGATGAGCTTCTTAAGTGTATGGAATACCTCTGCACACCATCTGAGAGCTTCCTTGAAGCTTTCTGCGCCTACCGGCATGATCATGAACTCCTGTGTATCAACAGCACTGTCAGCGTGAGCGCCGCCGTTTAAGATGTTCATCATCGGAACGGGGAGACGGTTGCCGCTGATGCCGCCGAGGAAACGATAAAGCGGAACATCAAGTGAGATAGCTGCTGCTCTTGAAGCTGCTATCGAAACTGCGAGGATAGCGTTAGCGCCGAGGTTAGACTTGTCCTTTGTGCCGTCAGCCTCGATCATAGCCTTGTCTATAGCATAGATGTCTGATGCATCCATACCTACGATAGTGTCGCTGATAACTGTGTTGATGTTATTAACAGCCTTCTCAACGCCCTTACCGAGATATCTGCCCTTATCTCCGTCGCGGAGCTCAAGAGCCTCAAATACGCCTGTTGATGCGCCCGAAGGTGCTGTGCCGCGGCCTATAGTGCCGTCAGCGAGATAAACCTCTGCTTCAACTGTCGGATTACCGCGTGAATCAAGGATCTCGCGGCCTACAACCTTTGTGATTTCCAAATAATCTTTCATTAGATCATTACTCCTTTCAGAATATAAATTATCTGTGAAATCTGCTGTCATATATACAGCAAATTATCATTCTTTATCATATCACATTCGCGATAAAAAGTCAATAAATACTACTGAATAATTTGTAAAATTTATTGTATGGCGTCGAAAAACATTTCCATGAAGTCGTACCATTGCGGGAAGGTGTATGAGCCTCCGCCGTTCTGGCTGCGCAGCATAGTTTCGCAGAACTCACTGCCCATATCGGCAAGCTCGCCGAGCGGTATGTCAAATCCATGACGCGCCGCAACTGCACAGAAATCCTTATACGGATCCTTTGATGTTCGTGTTGCAAGCAGCTCATCGGCAAGCATGCGGTCGCGTTTTGCATGCTCCTGAAGTCTCATCATTTCAAGCTGAACAGACATTCATATCACACCCTTCCGTTATTTTCGGCAAATGCCTTTGAATAGATACAGCCGCAGTAGTTCTGGCGATACAGTCCATAGACTGCCGACAGCTCGCATGATCTCTTATAGCCGTTTTTCTTCTTGAAATCAGAAAACAGATAGCTTATGCCGTATTCGTTTGCAAGCTCTTTGCCGATCGTATTCAGTGCCTGAGCGTTTTTGTGCGGGCTTATCGAAAGGGTAGTGGTAAAGAAATCAAAATTACCGTCCCTTGCAGCTTTGGCGGTCTCGGTCAGCCGCAGGCGGTAGCATTTAAAGCAGCGCTCGCCGCCCTCGGGGATGTCCTCAAGTCCCTGTGCTATCTCAAAAAACTTGTCGGGCTCGTATTTGCCGTATATAAGCTTTATATCATTTTTGTGCGGCAGCTCGCGGATCAGCCGCTCTATTTCGTGTGAACGCTTTTCGTATTCGCCCTGCTCGGTTATGTTGGGATTATAAAAGAATACGGTTATATCAAAGTATTCGTTCAGGTATTCCAGCACATATGACGAGCAGGGAGCGCAGCATGCGTGAAGCAGAAGCGACGGCCTTTTGCCGCTATCGGTTATTTGCTTTAATGTTTTATCGAGTACCAGTTGATAGTTTTCTTTCATACCGCTCACCGTCATACAAACATCGAAGCGATCGTGGCAACGCCTGCGACAAACAGAAAAGCGTGGATAATAAACAGGCGGAATATCGCCGTATCGTTATTGTTTTCCTTTGCCTGCTTCATGAGCTTGATGATTATTATAGCCGCGCCGCATACTATGACCGGGAATACATATGCCGCGATGATCACAAGTCCGCGCGACCATTGCACTATGAACCGCACGAGCAGCATATAGTACGCAAGCCCCGATGCGAGCGCAAATATCAGCCTTCCGGAGGTCGTGTCGAGCCAGTTAAGTATCTTTTCTTTCATCGTATCAATCCATGCTGTCAAGTGTATGCATAAGGTTAGCCATCTCGATCGCCGAGAGAGCGGTGTCATAGCCCTTGTTGCCCGCCTTTGTGCCTGCGCGCTCAATAGCCTGCTCGATAGTATCAGTCGTAAGCACGCCGAAAAGTACAGGGATACCGGAGTTCAGTGAGACCTGAGCGATACCCTTAGTCGTCTCATTGCAGACCATCTCATAGTGCGAGGTCGCACCGCGGATAACAGCGCCGAGGCAGATCACCGCATCAAAGGTCATGTTCATTACCATCTTCTTTGCCATGAGAGGCATTTCAAATGCACCCGGCACCCATATTATTGAGATATCCTCATCCTTTACACCGTGACGCTTTAAGCAGTCCTCAGCACCGGAAACGAGCTTTGATGTGATGAACTCATTAAAACGCGATGCGATTATACCTATCTTTAAGCCTTCGCCTGTGAGCTTTCCTTCATAAACATTCATTGTTTTGTCCTCCTTATATATTAATACTTAAATAAATGTCCCATTTTGGTTTGCTTTGTTCTGAGATAGAACTCATTTTCCTTCTTTGAGGGTATCTGTATAGGTACGCGCTCGATGATCTCTATGCCGTATTCGGAAAGATCGGAGATCTTCTCGGGATTGTTTGTCATTATCCTTAGCCTCGTCGCGCCGAGATCACGCAGTATCTGCGCCCCTTCGCTGTAATCGCGTAGGTCGGGAGCAAAGCCGAGCTTCACATTTGCCTCCACGGTATCATAGCCGTTCTCCTGCAGGGTATATGCCTTGATCTTGTTGAGCAGTCCTATGCCGCGCCCCTCCTGACGGAGATATACGATTATACCTCGACCGGCTTCGTTAATCTTTTTCATGGCCTCTGCAAGCTGCTCGCCGCAGTCACAGCGGCACGAGCCGAAAACATCGCCTGTCAGACATTCCGAATGTACGCGGCAGAGAACCGGCTCGCCGTCGCTGACATCACCCATAACGAGCGCGACATGCGACTTGCCGTTGATAGTGTTTTTGTAGCCGTAGATATCGAAATCACCGTATTTTGTAGGCAGCTTTGCTTTTGCTGTTCGCTCCATTATACGGTCGTGCCGGCGGCGGTATGCCTGGAGATCACGGATGCAGATAAATGTCAGATCATGCGCCTTTGCGAATGCCTCAAGACCGTCATAGCGCATCATGCGCCCGTCCTCCGCCATTATCTCACAGCACAGACCGATCTGCTCAAGCCCTGCAAGCCTGCAGAGATCGACCGTTGCTTCGGTGTGACCGTTGCGTTCTAAAACGCCGCCCGGCTTCGCCTCGAGCGGAAACATGTGCCCCGGTCGTCTGAGATCTGACGGCTTTATGCCCGGTGTTGCACACATCCTTGCAGTGTAGCCGCGCTCCTCCGCACTTATGCCGGTCGTCGTATCGACATGGTCGATAGATTCCGTGAATGCAGTTTCATGGTTGTCGGTATTGTTTGCGACCATGGGTCGTAATCCGAGTTTATTGATATATGCATGGCTCATCGGCATGCATATAAGTCCCTTTGCATCGCTTGCCATGAAGTTCACATTTTCAGTCGTGGCAAACTGAGCTGCGCATATCAGATCACCCTCATTTTCGCGGCTCTCGTCGTCGGTACAAAGGATCACCTTACCGGCTCTGAGATCCTCCAATGCTTTTTCTATCGGATCAAAATTCAAAATCATCACCCCTTAAAATCCGTTTTCCTTTAAAAATTCTTCTGTTATCCCTGTTGCCGGCTTCATCATCCTTTCGATATACTTTCCGATAATATCGCATTCGATATTGATGCTGTCGCCGTTTTTCTTATCAAGTAAAGTAGTGTTTGCGGCGGTGTGGGGGATGACCGACACCGCAAAGCTGCCTGCTGTGACCTCCGCAACTGTAAGGCTGATGCCATCAAGGGCAACGGAGCCTTTTTCTACAATATATTTCATTATAGGAGTATCAGCGGCTATCCTTATCCAGACAGCGTTGTCCTCACGCTTCATGCTTAAAACAGTACCCGTGCCATCGATATGTCCGGATACTATATGCCCGCCGAATCTTCCGTTTGCCGGCATCGCGCGTTCCAGATTCACCCGGCTGCCCGGTACGAGCCTGCCGAGTCCTGTTCGGCGCATGGTCTCCGCCATGACATCCGCTGTGAATGTATTTGCCGATATTTCGGCAGCAGTAAGACAAACGCCGTTTACCGCTACGCTGTCACCAAGCTTTAAGTCGGAAAATATCAGATCGGCGCTTATCCTGATACGGCAGGAAAGGGAGCCGTGTATGATCTGTTCGACCTGACCGACCTCTTCAATTATTCCTGTGAACACCGTTATCCCTCCTCGCTTTTTCTTTTATATTCAAGCAGTATATCATCTCCGAATCGTGTTATTTCCGGCGCGGAGAACATATATGCATCTGCGACCCGGCTCACGCCCTTGCCGCCGATCACAGGCTTTGCATCTGTTCCGCCGATTACCTTGGGGGCAATATATATCTGCAGCAGATCACAGAGCCCGGCATCGAGCATTGCGGCGTGGAGCGTTGCGCCGCCCTCGACAAGCACGCTGTCAAGCTTCCTTTTTGCAAGCTCATTCATGAGGGCTTTAAGATCGACTCTTTCACCGTCTGTTATTATTACATCGGCTCCAGCCGATCTTAGCTCAGCTATTTTTTCTTCATCATCAGATGCGGTGGCAATTATCGTAGGTATATCATGAGCGGTAGTTATTATTCTTGAGTTTAACGGGATATTCAAACGACTGTCGCATATAACACGCACGGGATCGCTCGGATCATCCGTCCTGCAATTAAGCATCGGATCGTCGGCAAGAACGGTGTTTATCCCGACCATAATAGCCGAGACTCTTTTTCTGGTTTTGTGTACATTCTCGCGTGAAAGCTCGTTGGATATCCATTTGGAATCGCCGGTATATGCCGCCGTTCTGCCGTCTATAGACATAGCCGCCTTTAATATGATATACGGTCTGTTCTTTGTTATATAGCAGAAGAATATATTGTTTAATGCGTCGCACTCGTCACGAAGAATGTTTTCATACACATTAATACCATGATCACGAAGCATTTCAAGCCCTTTTCCTGCAACCAGGGGGTTGGGGTCAAAGGAGCCGACATATACGTTTTTGATGCCGGCTGCTATCAATGCCTCAGTGCATGGCGGCTGCTTGCCGTGGTGGCAGCATGGCTCAAGCGTAACATATATATCTGCGCCTGCCGGATCCTCCCTGCAATTTGCCAGCGCGTTGCGCTCCGCATGCGGCATACCATAGCGCTCATGCCAGCCCTCACCGATGACGCGGCTGTTTTTCACTATCACAGCGCCTACCAAGGGATTGGGATTTACAAACCCGGTACCTCGCTTTGCAAGCTCGATAGCGCGCCGCATATACTTAATATCCATATAAAAAACACCCCGATACTTCGGGGCGGTCGTACATAAATAAGCTTCTCCCATCCGGACTTTACCGTCGGTCCCGGATTTGCACCGGATCAACTGCTTTTTGCAGCTCACGGACTTACGCAGAGAGCGATCACCGTCGGTTATGAATTACACATGACCCCGAAGAAATTTTCTTATAATATTTTATCATATGAGCGCATGTATGTCAATAGCGAATTAGCATTATTACATTTCTTTTACAGAGCGTCGAAAAACATCGAAAATTTTCCCGATAGCAATAAAAGACCTTTTTCGACAAAAAAAGACGGTTTTTCGACGCTTTTGTCGATAATTACATTTGAGTAATTTATTGCAAAATGCTGTTTAAAGTGGTAATCTCAAAGTGTAATTACGAGAAAAAACTTGAATAATAAAAAATAAAGGAGAAAAAATGCTATGGAAAAAGTAAAGGTACTTATAGCCGATGATGATAAACGCTATGCCGATGAGTTGGGGGAGTATTTCAGGACAACAGAGGATATAATCCCATGCGGTTGCGCATATGACGGAGAGGAAACTCTGGGGATGATAGAGGAGACCGAGCCGGACGCTCTGATATTGGACATGATCCTGCCGAGACTGGATGGGATCGGAGTGCTGCGACGCCTTTCTGTATCTAAAAAGCGTCCGCTTGTAATTGTTAATTCCGCTGCTGCGCTGACATCTCTCTATGATGTTGCCGCAAAATACGGCGCGTCATATTTTATGATAAAGCCGCAGAGCAGGGAAAGCATATCCGAGGTTATCCGTGATATGTGTGGTATGGCAAGAGCGAATGCGGTATCGCCCGGAACAAAGATAGCCGTAGATACAGCAGATCTGGAAACTACCGTCACCGAATACATACATGAGCTGGGTGTTCCGGCACATATAAAGGGATACCACTATTTAAGAACAGCGATCATTATGGTCGTTAAGGATATGGATCTTCTGAACTACATAACAAAGGAGCTTTATCCTGAGATCGCAAAGGCGTATCAGACTACATCGAGTCGCGTCGAGCGCGCGATACGCCACTCCATCGAGGTCGCGTGGACAAGGGGCAAGCCGCAGACTATGAACGAGGTGTTCGGATATACGATAAACACCGGCAAGGGCAAGCCGACAAATTCGGAATTTATTGCAATGGTTGCGGACCGGATAAGGCTCAATAT
>CAMNAT010000127.1 GCA_946531785.1 uncultured Oscillospiraceae bacterium | reverse complement strand
GCGTCAACAAGGGTTATATCATATGTTCTGTTCTGCGTTGCATCTACCGAATATTCAGTGCCGAAATCCCCCTGGATGGGCTCGCCGCCCTTTGTATCTGCAAACACAAGCTTCCAGCCGGTAGTGTCAGCCGATCCGGTATAGTTTACAGCACCCGAAAGAGTGTGTGTCGATGATGATGCCGGCTCAAAATAGATACCGTAGAACGGATCACCTGTGCCGGTCGCATATGCGATATATGTGTTTCCCTTCTCTACATCAAATGTAAAGGTCTCAATATCCGCCTGAGTTGAGATAGAGCCCGAGGTGCTGTTTGTAAGCGTAAGTGTATTCTTACCGTTCTCATCGACCTTCATAGCCTTACCGCTGCCGAGCTTACGGTCAACCAATACCTCACCATTCACCTCCGGCACAAACTGGATAGCGCAGCCTGCCAAATATGCACCGTTTGACACAGTTGGTCTGTCAGCATTAGCATTGGGCGCTATACCGTTTCCGCTTGCCTTCCATGTGCCGCCGAGGTATGTGACGGTCATAACATCAGCCTCTTTACCTTCCGCATCTGCAAGCTTTGCAGTATCGCCCGCTGTCGGAACAGTTGTGAACAGCAGCTTATAACTGAAGTCTGTTATTGCATTCGCAGCATCTGCCGTAAAGGTGAATGCTGTCATGGTCGATGCGACCACTGCTGACGCTGTCAGAAAAGACAATAGTTTTTTGATTCTCATAATGTTATCTCCTCCTTCTTATTCAATTATAAATTCCGAGAAGTCGGCATAGCCGCCCTCTCCCTCGCAGAATATGGCATGCTTTGCGCCTACCCATTTACCCTGCTTTGCCATAAATTCACCGAGAGCATGGAAATGCACGCCGTCATGACTGTATGAGCAGATGACCTTCGCGGTATAAGCATTCTGCTTCGCGACCACCTCTGTCCTCAGATATGCCGAGGTCGAGGTTATGATCTTCTCCGCTATACATTCCTCACGGGCAGTGCCGTTTCCTGTCTCGCTGTCGCCCTTTACGAACATCACCGTTCCGTCATCGCGCAGCGCTATATAGCCGTATTTGAGACCTATAACGCCGAGCGCCGCCTTGCAGTCCCCTGTGCCCTTGCTGATATCGACCTTAACGGTCGTTGTCATCGAGGGCGCCTGCCAAAGCTGCGTGAGGACATTGGGAAGCTCCCATGCCGCGCCGCGCGCCCTGGCGAAGAGCCGCAAATGGCCGGGATTGTCGGTAAGTGACGACCAGCCCTCTCCCGGGTTCGCCTGCCACTGCCACTGCAGACCAAGCTTATCAGATGAGAAATCATCTGAGGTCGCTATGGTCGTTACCGGATATTCGCTCCCCACGCCGGGCTTCTTATGCTTCATAACAGGCTGTCCGCATAACCCGTCATCCGCATTTTCACCCATTACAGGCCAGTCGTTTATCCAGCGCACCGGCTGCAGGTGTATTATCCGTCCCGCAACCTCGACATCCTGGAAGTGCATGAACCAGCTTTCGCCGTTTTCAAGCTCAACCCATCCGCCCTGGTGCGGTCCGTTTATGTCGGTGAGTCCCTGGCGAAGGACGATCCTGTCCTCATAAGGACCATCTACGCTCTTTGAGCGCAGAACGGTCTGCCAGCCTGTCGGCACACCGCCGGCAGGAGCCATTATGTAATAATAGCCGTTTCTTTTATAGAACTTCGGTCCCTCCAATGTGGGGTGACTGATGGTTCCGTCAAAAATTATTTTGTCCTCGCTTATCACCCTTTTGCCGTCGGGAGTCATCTCGAAAAGTCCGAGCTTTGACTTTATCCCGCAACGGCTGTTTGCGTAGCCGTGGACGATGTATGCCCTGCCGTCGTCATCCCACAACGGGCATGTGTCAATGTATCCCCTGCCCTCAAATACGCAGGTGAGCGGGTCCCACTCGCCGTATATATCATTGGTCGAGGTCATCATTATCCCAAGGTCGGGATCGCCGTAGTAGATATAAAACCTTCCGTCATGATAGCGTATCGAAGGTGCCCACACGCCGCAGCCATGCTGAGGCGTGTCATATACCGGCTGCAAACGCCGCGCGGCATAGTTTATGATCTCCCAGTTCACCAGATCCTTTGAATGAAGGATCGGCAAGCCCGGTACATATGTAAAGCTCGATGCCGTCATATAGAAATCATCTTCGACACGGATCACATCCGGATCCGAATAGTCAGCATACAACACCGGATTCTTGTAATATCCGTTACCGAGATCAGCGATCCATTTACCTTGCAAATTCATGTTATTCTCCATCCTGTCTCAATTAGTGCCAAATTTTAACGTCTGCACCATAGTGCAATTTTACGGGCTTTTCAGGTCCCTTATATCTGATATAAGATATCTGCACATCCTCGGCATTCTCGATCTCCATACCCGGTCCGTTTATTACCTTTACGGATATATTCCTGAATACGGAATCGGTAATGTTAGTGCAGTAGAAGCCCTCGCCGCGCGTATACGGAGCGTGGAACGCCATTATCGGCTTATCCTTGAGCTCCTCATCGGTGTCTACCATGTCAACTGAATAGTTGCTTATCGACAGACCCGATACCGGACACTCCGGTATTCCGTATATGTATCCTGCCGACGCGGTAACATTCGTCGCGCGGATGTTTGCCATGATGATGTTGCTGATGCTCGGTGTGTTATCCTCCACCGGCAGCTTTTCAAGGCTGAACAGGGACATATCGTCCTCTCTCACGCCCGCGCCGCACTGGTAGTAGCCGTTGATGACAAACGGCACAAGCACCTTTGTCATGATGATGTTGCTGATGATAACATCCTCGATATATCCGCCGCGCTTACGGCGTGTCTTTATTCTTATACCACGGTCTGTGCCGTTGAATACGCAGTTTGCGATGGTGATATTCTTAACGCCGCCCGACATCTCGCTGCCGATAACTACGCCGCCGTGACCGTTTAACATCGTGCAGTTTGTGATAACGATGTTCTCACACGCATACTGCTTCTGGAACTCGTCATCCTCGGTGCCCGATTTCAGCGTCAGGCAGTCGTCGCCGACATCGATCGTGCAGTTTGAGATATGCACATGACGGCAGCTTTCGGGGTTGATACCGTCGGTGTTCGGCGATGTAGCCGGGTTCTTTATCGATACGCAGTTGATGGTCACATTCGAGCAGCAGATCGGATGCACCGTCCACATTGCAGAGTTTATTATGCTTATATTTTCAATAAGCACATTCGTACAGTTTATAAACTGCACAGCTCTCGGACGATGCTCATTCTTGGGGTTATCCCACCAGTAATAGCCCTGTCCGTCTATAACACCGCGCCCGGTTATCGTTACATTTACGGCGTTCATCGCCTTTATAAGTCCCGAATGTCCCTCGCGGTTATAGCCCGGGAGCGATTCCTTTGTTATCATCGGGTAGTCCTCGGGGTCGGGACTGCCCATGATATATGCTCCGCTGTCGATATAGAGCGTCATATCGCTTTTAAGCTCTATCGTGCCTGTAAGGAATTTGCCCGGGGGGAAGTATATAGTTCCTCCCCCGTTTTTCTCGGCAAGCTCTATGAGCTCTCTTATTTTCTGAGTGTTATTGGTGACACCGTCACCAACTATTCCGTAATTAACAACATTCAGAAAGCTGTGTACACTTGTCATTATTATTCGTTCCTCCGGGTCATTATTTATTTGACTGATCCATCATTATACGATAGATCATTACTGCTGTTTCAGCTCTTGTCGAATTCTTTCGCGGCAGGAATGCCCCCTCGTCGTTACCGACAAGTATGCCGCCGGCTGTCATTCTTGCAACTGCCTCTATCGCGTAGTCCGCGATATCACTGTTATCAACAAAGCTGAGCCGCGCTATGAGCTCCTCTATCGGTACCTCAGTGGGCTCCGGCTCCTCGGTCGCAGCCGCCTCTGTTTCAGCTTCTGCCTCCGGAGCTTCTGTTTCAGCCGGTTCAGGTGTTTCCGTTTCGGCTTCCTCTGCCGGCTCTTCCGTTTCAGCCTCCGCGTCAGGTGCTTCTGTCGCATTCTCCTCCAGCTCACCGCCGGCATTCACATAGTCAACAGCTCGTTTCGCTATGACTGCCATATCCTGACGGGTTATGTGCTGGCCTGTGCCGAATTCCGTATCCGAGATTCCGTTTACTATACCGAACTTGATTGCGGTCTCTACATAGTATTCATACCATGAGCCCTCTTCGATATCGGTAAAGCTGGTCACCTCGTTCTTATATAATTTTATGTTCAGCGCATTGAAGATCATCTTCACGAACTGCTCACGGGTCACATTATCCGCGACACCGTATATTCCGTTGTCGTATCCGTCTACAACATCCTGCTCATAGAGATACATTACCTGGTCTCTTGCCCACTCTGCATTTACGAGATCCGGGAATATGCTCTCGCCCCTGTATACCTCAGGAGTCGCCGCAGCATCAGGCGCTTGCGGACCCGCAGCCGGTGCCGTTGTGGCAGAAAGAACTGCCGCTGTGGTCGCAGAGGAAGCTATGCTTCCGCCGCCACCGCCGCCGCCACCGCCGCCTCCTCCGCCGAATGACGGTTTAGGTGTAGTGTTCGGTCTTGCGGTCGGCGCGGGAGTCGCGTCCGATACAGGCTTCACGATGACTGTGAAATCCTTTTCGAGCTCATCCTCGCCTACCTCCATGACTGCCCTGAGCGTTACCGCTGTTTCCTTCGTGACATCGCCGGCAGTCGCTACGACAACGGATACATCATCCGAGCCTTTTGCCTTCAGCGCCGCGATATCCTCATCGGCATATCCGTATTTTTTGAGGTCCTCTACCGGAACTCTCTGAGCCTTTGCTGACAAAGCCTTGGAGTTAGACGATGACCAGTTTATGAAGTTGCCCGAAAGTCCGTCCGTTCCCTGATACTGCAGGAGGAACTGCTTCCCGGACTCAACAGAGTATTTATCCGTATCCTTGTCATATTCGAGAGAATCTATGCCCAGATCATCCCAATAGCTTGTTGAATAGTCATTTGTTATGTTCTCAACATATATGTTGTCTATCAGATAGACCGCTATCGGATCGTTATTTGAAAGACGCGGATAGTTACGGTTAAGAACAAACTCAAAGTTAGATACCTTATCCTCGGCATTTCTGAAGTTGAGACCTGTATCTATCTGCATACCATCAAAGTAAAGATCCCACTTATGGCTGTCGGAGTTTGCGATCATTATCGCCTTGACCCACTTACCCTCTTCAACAATATATCCGCTCTTACCGCCGAGAAAATCAACAGATGCCTCTGCGTTGAAGGCTCTTATATATCCACCGCCTGTATAATCATAATCAGCACCGGCGAATGCCTTGCCGTGATCCGCACCGATCATGAAGCGGCACATCTGCGAGGGCTTTGAGTTTGCAAGTCCGAAGTTGCACTGGTTATAGCCGTTGAGCACGCATATATCCATCGTCATCATTACGATACCCTCGGGAGCCTCGCCGGTATTCTTGTCGGTAAGGGTTATCCACATAGGTATGGTCGATGAGCCGCCATAAGGGTTGTATTCACTGTAATAGAATACAAAGTTCTCATCCTCATTATGTGAATCCCTCGGATCACCCCATGTCTTGCCTGAGGTCGACATTATTCTCTTGTCAAAATATGCCGCAGTGTCAACATCATTATGATTGAAGTCAACAAGCGCTCGCGAATCGTTAAGCGTGTCGCATCTGATGCCTCTGAACGGCTCACAGCGCCAATGTGTCTCGCCGTCGTCAAGGTTTCTGTCGTACCGCTCCGTCGTCGCCGGCACGACATTGTCCTCTATCGCCTTGAATTTGCCGTCCGCCGGCATTCCGACATCCTGCTGGAAGTTGTTATAATAAACATTTGGATTCCATGTCCTTACCGATACATCAAAGACCTTCGTTTTGCTGACATCACCCTTTGAGACCGTTGCTGTAAGTGTTACCGGAACACCGCCGTTTACGATATTTTCATCACCCTCTACGGGGCGTGTCACAACTCCGGTATAGTTGCGCTTGATAGACGATACCATCTGAACATCAAGATACTTCGGGTTGCTGCTCTCCCATGTTATAGTTGTACCGTTAGATCCATACCTGGCGAGAGGTATATCATAATAGATCGACTTCTGGCTTATCGCCTGTATCTTTAATGCCGCAGCATCGGCATCCGTTGCAAGGTCCGGATCCTCAATACCGCCCTCCGGCTCAGGAGTTGCAATATCACCGGGAACATACTTTATCCCGTAAAATCCCAGATCGCCGCTGCCATACAGGAATATCGGCTCGCCGCCATCAATGATAAATCTTGCCTCATCTGTTTTTGATGCGAGTATCTCGTACTCCTGCAGATCCTCACCCTGCTTAAGATAAAGTAGTCTTGACGGACCGCTCGATGACGAATGACCGAAATCTACCGTAAGAGAACCAGCATATTTCGGGATCATCTTTACACAGCGATTACCGTCATCGCCCGGCGTGCCCTCACCGTTCATACGCAGTCTGTATTTATACGATGAGCCATTTATCGTCTTGGACGACGCACCTACCACTACCGCCTTTGCGGGAGTCGCAAGCACCTCGAGATACGGCTCGCCATCCTCATTATTTAATATA
>CAMNAT010000126.1 GCA_946531785.1 uncultured Oscillospiraceae bacterium | reverse complement strand
GCAGGCATAAGCAGGTGATCTGCATAACGCATCTGCCGCAGCTTGCGGGCGCGGCAGATAATCATTATCTGATCGAAAAGGACACTGACGGCGAGCTTGCGAAGACGACTCTCACTGAGCTCGACCGCGAGGGCAGGATCCATGAGCTTGCCCGTATAGTCGGCGGCGGCAAGGCCGGCGAGGACTATGCGCGAAGCGTGATAAAATGACAAAAACGGGCGTTTGTGCGCCCGTTTTTTCATATCGCCTCGCCGATATCGAACAGATACAGATAAGCCTCCTTCACCTTTACGCCGGTGAGGGTCTCGATCGCCTTGGTGTAGAGCTCGAGCTGCTTTCTATATGTTTTTCGCAGCTCGGCGGCGTTGTTATGCACCTTGTCGGTTTTGTAGTCGTAGAGGATATACCCGTCTCCCTCGCGGAAGAAGCAGTCTATTATACCCTGCAGGATCACCGTCTCGCCGTCGCAGCCGGTAAGCGACGGATCGTATTCGGAGGCGGATATGTTTATCTGGAACGGCGCCTCGCGGCGTACCTCGCCTGAGGCGAGCATCCGCTTGCCGAGGGGGCTTTTGAAGAAGCCCGCTATCCGCTCCGGCTTTATATAATTGAGGTCGTCCGCGGTCATTATCTTATCTGAAACGAGCCTGTCAAGCTCATCATTGACGCAGTCCGTGCCCTCGCGCCTGAGCCTGTCAAGATCGATCTCCGACATCGCCAGATGATAGAGCGTGCCGATCTCATTGGCGGGCTTTTTATCCTTGCCGCGCATGAACGCCGGCTCCTTGTGCAGCGGCGAGAACATCAGCTCCGCGATGTTGTCCGTGCCTGATGTGCGCCGGCTGTCCGGCTCGTATTCGGTGCGGTCGTAGATGCTTTCGCGCTCGATCGTAAGCTCCTTTATCTGCGTTACCGAGGTGCGGGAGGGGAGAGTGTTTGTGTCGGTGTACGGATACTTGTAGTCGAGCAGTCTGAACACCGCGTCCCTCAGCTCCGGGCTTTCGGTAAGCTCCGCCGCAGCGTCTGCCTCGTCGTCATCTGCCGCATTCGGCGCGTACCTGCATACGGTCGTCTTCCATGACTCCGTGTGTGAGATCGCCGCGGGACAGATCCAGTCGGCAAAGCTCTGGGCTTTGAGCGCCTGTGTTGGCAGCATCCGCCCGTCATACAGTCCATCTGTGTATTTTTTGATAATATTCTGCGGCTTTGTGTTCTCGTCTTCGTCTGCTGTCACCATCACGAACAGCTTCTCGCGCGCTCTTGTCAGCGCCACATACAGAAGCCGCATACGATCTGCGAGGTATTCACGCCCGTTGGTGGTCTTTATGAGACCGCTCCACTTCGTTTTGCGCTCATAGCCCTCCTCATGATGGATCTCGCGCAGCCCGAGCATCAGATCCTTGTGTATCCGCACCTTGGAATGATCATCCTTTTTATTGAAGGATCGTCCGGCGCCGAGCATGAACACGAACGGGAACTCCAGTCCCTTGCTCTTGTGTATCGTCATGATGCGTACAACATCGTGGTTTTCGCTTATCAGCTTCGCGCCGCCGATGTCGCTGTTGAGCTCGGCTATCGTCTCGATGTATTTTATGAAGCTGAACAGCCCCTTGAAGCCCGCGCGCTCAAACTGCACCGCGCGCTCATAGAGCAGCCGCAGATTGAACTGCGCCTCCTCGGTGCGGTCGATCGCGCCCATTATATCGTAGAAGCCGCTGTTCTCATATATCGTCCAGATCAGCTGCGCGACAGATTTTTTGCGCATATCCTCGCGCCAGGCGTAGATATCACTGAGCACCCTTTTGCATTTCTTTTTTAGCTCGGCGGGGCAGGTCGTCTCCTTATCGCTTGCCGCCCATTTTACCGCCGCGGCAAAGCCGCCGCGGGGGGTTGTGAGCCGTATCGCCGCAAGCTCATCATCGGTAAAGCCCCAGATCGGCGAGCGCATGACCGCGATCAGCGGTATATCGAGGCTCGCGTTGTTCACGACACTCAGGAGCGACAGCATCGTATTTATCTCGCGCCTGTTGAAGAAGGAGTCCGTATCGCAGTACGCGTCTATGCCGCGCTCAGCAAGTCCGGAAACCAGCCTTTCGCCGTTATAGCGGGTCGAATCCTCGAGGATGACTATATCCCGCTTCTGTATCGGGCGCATTTTGCCTGTGCTTGTGTCAAAGACCTCGGTGCCGCTTTGGAGCAGCTCTGCGATCTTGTCCAGTGTATACTCCAGCTCGGCATCCGCGCGGTCGGCGGTGGAGGAGCCGGGCGGCGTCATGATATAGTGCAGCTCAGAGATCCTGTCGTCCGCGTCGGGGTAGTATTCGCGCTCCTTGTCGCGCACGATCAGCTCGTCGCCGGAGTAGTGCACATCTCCGGCATCGGTGCTCATGATGCAGGTGAACACATCGTTCACGCTTTTAAGCACATCCTGGCGGCTGCGGAAGTTCTGCGCCAGCGTCAGCTTCAGATCGCTGTTATTGCTCTGCTGATATATATGGCTCTTGGCCTTGAATATGTACGGATCGCCGCCGCGGAACAGGTAGATGCTCTGCTTGAGGTCTCCGACCATGAAGATATTGTCCTTTGAGATCAGCCCGAAGATCGAGTCCTGCAGCCCGTTCGTATCCTGATACTCGTCGATGAGTATCTCGTCGTATTTGTCGCGGTATGCCGCGCGGATATCGTCGAAGTCGCTGAACAGCCTGTAGGTCATATGCTCAACATCTGAGAACTCCCTTACGCCGCGCTTATCCTTCGCCGCGGCAAATTCCGCCATGAACCGTTTAACGAGCCAGACAAGATCCTCCGCCTCCTGCGCGCAAAGCTCCGGATCGGTACATGGCGCGACCTTCTCTGCCTTTTCATTAACGCCGGCTTTGAGCCTGTCGACAAACACCTCGCGCACAAACGCAAGCTGCGTGTTCTTCTCCGGCGGGTGCCGGAGGATCGGGACATTCTTCTTTTTCTGTGTCTTGAAATTATCATAGTGAAGAGTATATATCTCTTCCCAGTCTGCCGCGTTCTTTATGCCATCTGCAACGGCACGCAGCTCCTTTATATAGCCCTTTACATAGCTGTCATCATCCTCGATCTCCTCAAGGGCGAGAATGCAGTCCTCCGCTGCGCTCTTTGATACGGCTATGAGATGCTTTGCGTACGGCGTTTCAAGTACGGGCTTTCTGTACGCCTCGACAGCCTCGTCGAGCCATTTTTCCGGCTCGGCAAACGAGGTGATGAAGCGGTGTATCTTACGGACTATTCCGCAGAGCTCTGCATCATCGCGCATGGATGAGAAGTTGTTGACGAGCCGCAAAAGCCGCGCCCGCTCATCCTTGTCCTGCGATCTGTAAAGCTTAGCCATCATTGCATCCATAGCATCCGAGGCGATCATCGCCGCAAGCTGCTGATCGGCAATCGCCATGCCCGGGTCGATGCCCAGAACATGGAAGTTGTTCTGCACAACGCGTATGCAGAACGCGTCTATCGTCATTATATCGGCTGTTCCCGCAAGCTGTATCTGCTTTTTGAGATACTGCGCGCGCTCGCCCGAGGCTGTCCGCTTCAGGTCGGAGAGCCGTCTTATTATCTTCTCGCGCATCTCCGCGGCGGCTGCGTTGGTGAAGGTCACCACCAGCATCCTGTCTATCGACGCGCCCGCCTCTATCCGGCGCATGATGCGCTCTACCAGCACCGCGGTCTTGCCGGAGCCCGCCGCTGCCGAGACAAGGATATTGCCCTTGCCGGTCGGTGCGGTTATCGCTTTTTCCTGATCCTTAGTCCATTTTGTCATGTCGTTATGCCTCCCTCGAGGTCTTCCCATTTCTTTGCTTCATCGTCATCGATGACCCGCTCGGCTATCTTGTCCTCACGGAATATGCACACTGCCTTATAGTCGCAATATGAGCAGGCGTTGCTCCTTCCGGACTTCAGCGGATTTTTTTCGATCCTTCCGGAGCGGATGTCATCATCCATCTTGAGCATCTTGTTTTTCACCGCCGTCATAAGGCTTTCCGCCGCGGCGGGCTTGTGTATGCTTGCGTTATATTCCGGCTGCGCGTCCTTGCCGAGGAACAGGGCGAGGTCCTTGCGCGCGGATGCCCTCTCTATCCGCTCCGCCGCGGCGGGATCGGGGTTGTCGTTCCCATCGTCGGGGATGAAGGTCGCGCCGACCAGCTCAAGGTCATCAATATGCGCATGCGCCTTTATCGTGGCAGCCGATGCGCCGGGAGCGCTGTCATAATGCTTTGACTGTATCTTTTCGTAATACATCCCGACAGCACTTGCCTTCTTGTTTTCCTTTGCAAGCTCCTCGCGCATAACGAGCGCGTATATCACCGGCTGCATCCCGATGCCCTCGCATATTTCCGTGACCTTGAAATCCTTATTTCCGGTCTTGTAGTCTATTATCCTGTAGTCGGTCTTACCGTCATGCTCGCAGATGTCCGCGCGGTCTATCGCGCCCCTTATGCTGACCTTGTCGCTCAGCTCCAGCTCAAAGTCCTTCTCGTACGCGTATGGCTTGAAATCGCCGGAGGCTATCGAATGCCGCACTATTCTTGCCGCATTTTTCACCGTTGCGCCGAGCCTGCGGAGGATATCCGCAGTGCGCTCCTTTTCCGCAAATGTGGACGCGGTTATATTCTCTATCGTTTTGTTCGTCAGCGTCTCAACGATATCACTGCATTCCTCGTCTGTGATGGTATTCCAGTCGTGCGTGCCGTCTATCTCGCTGCAGAGCTGGCGTATAAGCTCGTGCGCGTAGCTGCCGGCATCGGCTGCGTTGATCTCGTATTCCTCTCGCTCCTTTGCGTTGATGCCGTACTTTAAAAAGCCCTTGTAGAGACAGTCTGCGTATGTCTCGAGCCGCGTCGCGCTGTAGCGGATCCTGCCGTCATACAGCTTTGCGGCAAGGTCGGGATCAAGCTCGCCCGTATCCTCGCGGAACGCCTTCGCCGCGGCGCGCGCCGCTATCATCCGGCCGCGCCATTTGTCGTGTTGGTCGAACCACTCGTTCACATATTTCCAGAGCGTGCCGTCCGCGGGATGCATAAGCAGCCTGTGCAGCGTTGCCTTCGGCGAGGATATATACATCGTTTTAAGATCATGCTCGTTCTCGGTGATATCGTTCATTATCGGTATCTTCGGCAGCACCGTCATGATGTCTATCGCTGTCTGTGACGGGCGGCAGCCCTGACCGTCCGGCGTCTGCGCCGGATAGGAGATGCAGAGCCTTTCCGTAACTGCGGCAAGCGTTTTATACACATTGTTATAGCCCTTCTCGGTCTTGAGCCCGGTCACGGGCGCAAGCTTCAGCTCCATGCCCGCAAGTGTCTCGCGGTCGGCATTGGAGAGGAAGCCCTCGGTGCTTTGATCTGACGGGAAGGTGCCCGCTGTCGCGCCTATGGCAAAGATGACCCTTGTATGCTCGGAGCGGTTCTTCTCCCCCGAGCCGATGAATACGCGGTCAACGCCTGATGGGATCGTGCTTATCGTGCACTGACCTATCGCCGCGCGGAAGTATCCGGCAAACTCCTCCGCCGTTGCCTCCGAGTCGCCCAGCGCGGTGTTGATCTGGTCGAGCACATCCAGTATCAGGTTCCAGATCTGACCGAAGCGCTGCGCCTCCGCCGTGGCACTCCTGAGTGCCATCACAAGCAGCTCGTGCCTGAGTCCGGCGTAGAGGTTTATATCCTCTAAGAATTTGTAGAGCGCGACACAGTGATCGTTGACGGTTTTTGCCTTCTTTGCCGCGTCCGCGTATTTTTCAAGCGGCGCGCAGATCGCGGCGCGCAGCTCCTCAATGCGCTCCGCGGCGTTCTTTTTCCCGCTGCCGTCATCGGCTGCCTTGTCCTCGGTCGTAGTGTCACCCTCAGCAGTAGTGTTGACTTCATCGGCTGCGGCTTTAACTATGTCGAACGCCTCGTCGACGAGCGAACGCTGCTTTTCAGCCCACGGCCTGCACCATACGCTTCTGCCGCGGATGCCGCGCTTTAAGACGATGTTTTCAAGCTTGTCTATATCCTGTGACGGGATGCGCCGGTATGAAACGCTCTGCTTTTTTCCGTCCTTCTTGATACCTTCCTGCTCTGTATAGATGAATCCGGCGCGCAGATAGGTGAACATGGAAAGGTAGTCCCACCCGTTTTCGATGATGTCAAAGAGAGAGAGTATCTGCATCGCTATCGGATGCTCTGCGATCGTGTACCGCTCGTCCGAATATATGGGTATCTCGTATTCGTCAAATACCGCCTCGATTATGTGTGTGTAGCTGTCGAGGTCGCCGCAGATAACGGCGATGTCGCGGAAGCGGTAGCCGTCCTCGCGCACAAGGTCGAGTATCCGGCATGCGGTATGCTCTATCTCGGTGTAGGCGTCACGCGCCTCGAACACCTCGGCATTTTTTACCTCGCCGTCATATACCTCGCCGTCATACCAATGCTCAAAGAGGTGGGTGAGGTCGCCGCGGTCCTTGATATGCCGCAGCGCGCCGTCAAGTGTGACCGTCTTGGTGTCGGTGAAGTCCTCTATCGCCCTTATCGCAGACAGCGTGCCGTAGTAGGTGTTTTCGCCGTTGTGGTTGAAGGTGACTGTCACCTCTGCGCCGCCCGTTATCATTGCCTTTAAGATCTCAAGCTGTTGGG
>CAMNAT010000125.1 GCA_946531785.1 uncultured Oscillospiraceae bacterium | reverse complement strand
CTGTATGAGGAAATGACAGTTCGTAACGGTAACATGTATCGTAATACGACATTTGTAGCGCTTTTAGAGCTTGAAGAGGTAGGCGCTGGCAATATCAGGACCTGCGAGGAGATCCATGAAAAGTCACAGCGTGACCGCTATGAGGTCCTCGCTGCGACCAAGTCCGATCTCAGTATGATATCATGTCTTTATGTAGAGCGTGACAAGAAGCTTTTGAATATAATGAATGAGCTTACTGAGCGCGAGCCTGAAATGCAGTTCACAACAGAGGATGGACTGTCACAGCGAGTATGGAAGATAACCGACAAGGAGATCATTGATGAGATAGTTGAGGGCTTTGAGGATCTTCCGTTATATATAACCGACGGACAGACGCGTTATTCGACATGTATGCAATACCGCAATTATATGCAGGCAAACAATCCGCTCCATACCGGCGAGGAAGCATATAACTACACCATGGTATCGTTGTTCAACTCAAACTCCGACGGCGTGGTCATCATGCCTGAGCACAGGATGATAAAGCTTCCAAGAGGCTTTTCTGAGGAGTTTTTTGTCGCAATGATACAGGATCATTTCAAGATCGAGAAGATCATTGTCGATTCTCAGGATGACAGCATCCCGGGTACTATGAAGAAGCAGATACAGACAAAGCGTATCGAAACAAAGTTCGGTCTGTATCATGAGGGAGACTATTTCTACAGGCTCACGCTTGTGGACCCCGATTACATAAAGAAGGAGCTTTTGCCGGAGATGTCAAAGGCATATTGCAGCCTTGACACCGTAGTTCTCAGAAAGCTTATCATTAATGATATATTTGGTATAGAGGAGGATTACGAGGATCTTGTTTCGACCTCGATCTCAGCAAACGGCTGCTTTGACGCGGTGAAGAACAAGAATGCGGATGTGATGATAGTTATGAATCCGGTCAAGGTAGAGCAGATCGAGAGCGTGACGGCGGCGGGAGAGACGATGCCATTCCGGACTATAAGCGTATTCCCGAAGCCTATGGTCGGCGTAATAATAAATATGAAAAATCAGTAAAAAAGCTCTTGACAAACAAATAAAAGTATGGTAAACTACCATAGTGACCGCATAGAAACGGTTTTATTGAAATGTGCAGTGCACATACCGTAATTAGCGAGTCCTCATTAAAAATAAGAGGAGGTGTAACACTATGTACGCAATAATTGAAACAGGCGGTAAGCAGTACAAGGTATCACAGGGCGATGTTGTTTTCATCGAGAAGCTCGACGCTGAAGAGAATGCAGAGATAACCTTCGATAAGGTGCTTATGGCAGGTGAGGGCGATTCCGTAAAGGTAGGTGCTCCTGTAGTAGAGGGTGCTACGGTTTCGGCTAAGGTTCTCAAGAACGGCAAGGCAAAGAAAGTCGTTATCTTTAAAATGAAGAGAAAGAAGAACGAGCGTAAGAGAAAGGGTCACAGACAGCCTTATACCAAGGTTGAGATCACAGCTATCAACGCGTAAGTTCCAAACATTCGATACACAAAAACGGAGGTGTAAAACACATGGCTCATAAGAAAGGTGTCGGCAGTACTAAAAACGGTCGTGACAGCGAGTCGAAGAGACTTGGTGTAAAGCGCGCTGACGGACAGTTTGTTCTGGCGGGTAACATTCTTGTTAGACAGAGAGGCACAAAGATCCATCCGGGCAACAATGTTGGGAAAGGCAAGGATGATACTCTGTTTGCTCTGATCGACGGAAAAGTAAAGTTTGAAAGACTCGGCAGAGACAGAAAGCAGTGCAGCGTATACGCTGACTAATTTTGAAGCTATAAGATCCCAAAACCTTGGTTTTGGGATTTTTGTTTAACTTAAAGGAAATGCTATCCTATATAGTATAAAAGGAGAGCTTATGTTTACAGATAAAGCAAAAATATATATAAAAGCCGGAAACGGCGGAAACGGGGCTATATCATGGCGTCGTGAAAAATATATACCGGCAGGCGGGCCAGACGGCGGTGATGGCGGAAACGGCGGTAATGTCATATTCCGTGTCGATACCGGCATGACAACGCTTATGGATTTCAGATATAAGCGTAAATATCAGGCGGGCACAGGCATGGATGGCGCGGGAAAGCGCTGCCGCGGCAAGAGCGGAGAGGATATAATAATAGATGTTCCGCAGGGTACGGTCGTTCGTGATGCCGGCTCAAATCTCATAATAGCCGATATGTCTGTTCCGGGCGAGGAGAAGATAATAGCAAAGGGCGGCAGCGGCGGCTGGGGCAACTCACATTTTGCGACTGCTGTAAGGCAAGCGCCTAATTTTGCAAAGAACGGTCTCCCGGGCGAGGAGCGAGAGGTCATCCTTGAGCTGAAGCTGCTTGCCGATGTAGGTCTTGTCGGATTCCCGAATGTGGGAAAGTCAACACTTCTTTCGATGACCACAAAGGCGCAGCCTAAGATCGCAAACTATCATTTCACAACGCTTGAGCCGAATCTGGGCGTTGTTGATCTGGGCGACAGACGCAGCTTTGTAATGGCGGATATCCCGGGAATAATAGAGGGCGCAAGCGAGGGTGTAGGTCTTGGGCACGAGTTTTTGCGCCATATAGAGCGCACACGCCTTTTGCTTCATGTTGTTGATGTGTCCGGCACAGAGGGCAGAGATCCCGTAAGTGATTTTGATATCATCAATAACGAGCTTGCAGAATACGATCTTGAGCTTGAATCAAGACCGCAGATCATTGTGGCAAATAAAACAGATATTATTGTTGATGAAGAGGCTTATCAGGCGTTTATCGCAGAGATGAAGGAACGCGGCCTTGAGGTGTTCGAGATATCGGCGGCTACAGGCAAGGGTGTCCATGAGCTGATGA
The DNA here is from genome assembly GCA_946531785.1 of uncultured Oscillospiraceae bacterium. Lineage (GTDB taxonomy): Bacteria > Bacillota > Clostridia > UBA1381 > UBA1381 > Ornithomonoglobus. The sequence goes on along the minus strand of CAMNAT010000125.1, from coordinate 3,799 downwards.
TGAAGACATATGAGGAATTATCAAAGCTTCCGCCTATTATAACATTTGAGCCTCAGATAGATATCGAGGAGGAGCGTTTTGTCGATAAGAGCGGAAAGGGCTATGAGATCCACCGTGAGAATGATAAGTTTGTCATCACCGGAAGCTGGATGGAAGCGGTCGGCGGCAGTGTTACCTTTGACGATAATGAAAGTCTGGCGTACTTCCAGAGAGCGCTTATTAATCGCGGCGTTATTGATGAATTGATCAGCATGGGGATAAAGGAAGGTCAGATCGTAAAGATCGGCGATCTGGAATTTGAGTTCCTTTTCTGATTTATAGCGGGGCAGTCTGTTGATCCACAGTCTGCCCTTGTTTTATCGATTATAATTGATCGGAGAGGATATAATATGCAAGAAGGATCGATAAACGATAAACTGAAGTGCGTGTTTGGTTACACAAGCTTTCGTGCAGGGCAGGAGGAGCTTATAAATGCGCTGATGAACGGTCGTGATGTCCTTGGGATAATGCCGACCGGAGCGGGAAAATCTCTTTGTTATCAGCTCCCCGCAATTATGAGCGCGGGTGTATCGATCATTGTGTCGCCCCTTATCGCTCTTATGAACGAGCAGGTCATGAGCTTATGTAAAAAGGGTGTGAAGGCTGCATATCTTAATAGCTCGTTGACCTTACATCAACAGGAAATGGTCATTAATAATATTGCTGAAGGTATGTACAAGCTCATCTATGCTGCTCCGGAGCGGCTGCAAAACGAAGCTTTTATAAGGGTGTGCGCGGGACTTGATATATCCCTTATCGCAGTCGATGAGGCTCATTGTGTATCACAATGGGGGCATGATTTCAGAAAGAGCTATCTGAAAATAAGCGAATTTATCAAGGCTTTGCCTCGGCGACCGGTTATCGGTGCATTTACCGCTACGGCGACAAAGCAGGTGGGAGCCGATATTATAAAGTATTTGGAGCTAGACGAGCCTATGCGTGTTTGCACGGGCTATGCCCGTTTCGACCTTCGTTTGGCTGTTGTGCATCCGAAAAGTATGCGCTCAAGAGAAAAGGAGCTTACAAAGATACTTGACAGTCACAAGGACGAGTGCGGAATAGTGTATTGTTCGCTCAGAAGCACTGTTGATGAGCTTTATGAAAGACTCAAGGATATGGGATATCCTGTGGCAAGGTATCATGGCGGTCTTTGCAGTGCCGAAAGAACTGAAAATCAGAACTTGTTTCTCAGCGATAAAACAAAAATCATGCTGGCGACCAACGCATTTGGCATGGGGATCGATAAGAATAATGTCAGATTTGTTGTGCATTATAATATGCCCAAGGATATTGAAAGCTATTATCAGGAGGCAGGCAGAGCCGGGCGCGACGGCAAGGGCGCGGATTGCATAATGCTTTATATGCCGAATGATATAGGGATAAATGAATATCTGATAAATAACAGAGATACGAATGATGAGCCGACACCGAATATGAAAAACCAGCTCAGGCGGGCGGCAAAGCTGCGGCTCAATGCTATCACGGACTTCTGTAACACAAGAGCGTGTCTTGCAAACTATATCCTGGATTATTTCGGTGAGGGGGCAGATGCACCCTGCGGACACTGCTCATCCTGTGAAGCCAGGGAGAAAACAAGAAAAAAAGCAAGGAAGATTACATAAAATCTTAAAATAGGGGTAGATTTTTTTGAAGATATGTGGTATAATAACTCAGTTAAATATTATGATCAAGGGAAGTAATTATGGCTGCAAGTAAGAAAAATACAGGCAAAGGCAATCCGACAAGAAGCGCATCAAAAAAGAAAGCAACATCGAAAAAGAATAATAGCAGATCGAAACAACAAGATCAGGGTATTTTCAATAATCCCATCTTTGTTCATGGTGTCGCTTTCGGGTTTTTGATCCTTTTTTCGGGATTGTTTATGTATATAGACCGCGATTCCTTTATTGCGGGCGGTATAAGATACTTTTTCGGCGGATTGTTTGGCGTCATGGCGTATTTCATTCCGTTGTTGTTTTTGGGTACGCTCATATATCTGATATACACAAAGGATATCAAAAAAATGTGGGCTAAATTTGCGCTTAGTCTTGGTGCTATCGTTGATATGTGCGCTATCATCAGCCTGTTTTCGGGCGATTCTGTGGAAAACGCTTTCTATTACAGCGGAAGTTATGTAAGCGGCGGCGGTCTTGTGGGCGCTTTTCTTGCCGATAACTTCAGTAAGCTTATCGGTAATATTGGTACAGCGATCGTGCTTATGATCACATTTGTTGTACTCGGCTGCCTGATAACCAATTTCAACATAGTCCCGTATATAGTTTATCTCTCAAAGCGTATCTGCGGCTTTTCTACAGAGGTCGGAGACAGAGTAAAGCAGAAGAACATGGAGCGTGAGGAGCGTCTGCGTCAGATGATAGAGGATGAGGACGAGCTTCGTCGTGAACGCGCTGAACGCAGGGAGTCATTTAAGGACTATGAGGAAGAAGCTGAAACAGTTAAATCAAAGCATGTGTTTACGGTGCCGGAAAATGATGATGAGCTCCCTGTGGGACTTATGGAGCGTATAGGCAAAAAGAGCAAGGCTAAACCGCAGAATCCGGATTCTATAAATATCGCAAATGATTTTGCAAATGATCTGGATCATAAGGATAGCGTTCCGACGCTGTTTGACGATCCTGTAACTGAGGAAGATCTGTATAATATGAGATTTGATCTTCCGGCTGAGGAAGAGCCTGATGTTAAAACGGGTATAGCATCAGAGCAGGATACAGAGGATATCCCGCTCGAGATCAACGAAATGGAACAGCCCGCAAAAGCGGAGCAGGCCCCTCCTAAGGAAAAAAATCTCACAGATGAGGAAAAGGCCGCATTTTCAGATGAGCTTGACGATTCAATTTCCGCTGAGGTTGTAAAATACGAGTTCCCGACATTGGATCTGCTGGATAAGCCAAAGCAGATCTCTAATGATAAACGACAGGAGCTATATCGAAGAGCGGAGCAGCTTATATCCGTTCTTGATAATTTTGGTGTAAAGGCAAAGCCTGTTCAGGTAACGCAGGGTCCTACGGTCACACGCTATGAGATACAGCCATCGTCGGGTACAAAGCTTTCAAAAATAGTAGGTCTATCGGACGATATTGCAATGAATCTTGCGGTGTCGACGGTTCTTATTGCGCCTGTACCGGGCAAAGCCGCTACAGTGGGCGTTGAGATACCAAACACAAATGTTACTTCAGTCACTATCCGCGAGCTGTTGGAATCTCCGGAATTCAAAAATGCAAAATCCAAGCTTACAGTATGCCTTGGTAAGGATATTGGCGGTAATGTCGTAGTAGGCGATATTGCAAAATGGCCCCATGCACTCATAGCGGGAGCTACCGGATCAGGTAAGTCTGTCTGCATCAATACGATCATTACATCAATATTGTATAAAGCAGATCCGAATGAGGTAAAGCTTATAATGGTAGACCCGAAGCAGGTAGAGCTCGGTGTGTATAATGGCATCCCGCATCTTCTGATACCGGTCGTTACCGAAGCAAAGAAGGCGGCGGGCGCTCTTAACTGGGCTGTACAGGAAATGATGCGGCGTTATGAGCTGTTTAAAAATTCCGGCGTTAGGAAGCTTGAGATGTATAATCGCCTGATGGAGAAAACCGGCGGCGAAAAGCTGCCGCAGCTTGTAATAATAATAGATGAGCTTGCAGATCTTATGATGGTGGCGGCAAAAGAGGTAGAGGATTACATATGTCGTCTTGCTCAGCTTGCAAGAGCGGCAGGTATTTATTTGATAATTGCAACA